>JAISNG010000085.1 GCA_031276365.1 Campylobacteraceae bacterium
CGCCGCCGCCGCCGTTACGCCAAATTCAAGAGTAACTTTAAAAAATGTGCTTTTAAATAAAACGCGCATAGAAGCTTACAAGATTTTGCAGAAAATGGGCGCACATGTAGAGTTTGTCAAAAAAGAGGATAAATATGAAAGCACAGGCGATATAACGGTACGCTCCGCGCCTTTGAAAGCCGTTGAGGTGAGCGAAAATATCTCATGGCTTATAGACGAACTGCCAGCGCTTTCTATAGTTTTTGCATGTGCTTTGGGGGTAAGCAGTGTAAAAAATGCCAAAGAGCTTAGAGTTAAAGAGTCCGACAGGATAAAAACAATAGTAGAAAATCTTAAACTTTGCGGCATAGAGGCGCACGAACGCGAGGACGGATACGACATAAAAGGCGGAGAGTTCAAGAGTTTTAAAGTTGATAGTTTCGGCGACCACAGAATAGCCATGAGCTTTGCCATAGCAGCCCTCACATGTGGTGGAGGGATAAGCGATACGGAGTGTATCAATACATCTTTTCCGAATTTTATTGACATTTTGAGCCTCTTGACGAAAGTTGAACAATGCAGATAAAACTGGCTAAAAATTACGGTTTTTGTTTCGGCGTAAAAAGAGCGATAAATATCGCGCAAAACTCGCCCGGAGCTTTTACGATAGGTCCTTTGATACACAACAACGAAGAGATTTTGCGGCTGAAAAATAATTTTAACGTAGATACGATAGAGAGTATTGAAGAGGCGTATGGCATCAAAAAGGCAATTATCCGCACACATGGCATTCAAAAAGATGATTTTGAGAGATTAAAGAAAATCGGCGTTGAGATAATAGACGCTACATGTCCGTTTGTTACGAAGCCTCAGAAGATTTGTGAAGAGATGAGCGCGCAGGGCTATACGATAATCATTTTCGGCGACAAAACTCACCCCGAAGTAAAAGGCGTCAAGAGTTACGCTATGCACGATAACGTGCATGTAGTGTTAAGCGCCGAAGAGTTAAAAGGTATAAATCTTGGCAAAAAAGCGGCTCTTGTATCGCAAACTACACGCAATATAGATGAATTTTTGAAAATTGTAGATTTTTTGGTCAAAACATGTGCCGAAGCAAGAGTCTTTAATACTATCTGCAACGCTACTTTTGAAAATCAAGATGCCGCGCGTGAATTGGCCATGGATGCCGATATTGTTATAGTTGTTGGTGGAAAAAACTCCTCAAACACAAAACAGCTCTATGGAATTGCAAAAGAATATTGCGAAAATTCTTTTCTTGTAGAAAACGCTGAAGAGTTGAATCCATCGTGGTTTGTGGGCAAAAAAATATGCGGAATAACAGCTGGCGCTTCAACTCCTGATTGGATTATTGAAAAAATTATTGAAAAAATTAGAAAAATTGAAGTATAATATATGTTTTGAATTCGTTTTATTTGCAAAAGCGAACAAATCACACCAAAAGGAAAGTAATGGCAAAAGAGGTGAACAATAGTGTTCAAAACAGCGAAGCCGCAGAATTTACAGATGATGAGAATTTTGCCGCGATGCTTGAGGAGTCTTTCAAAGAGACCGAAAATGAAGTAGCGGTAGACGGCGTCATCGTGGAGATTAGAGATGATATCGTGTTGGTAGATGTAGGCAAAAAGAGCGAAGGCAGGCTTTATGTCTCCGAGATTAAAGATGCGGAAGGCAATCTTACTCACAAAGCGGGCGATACCATAAAGGTTGTTATAACAGGCTATAGAAATGAAAAACCTATAGTTTCTCACAAAAAAGCGCTCAAAAAAGAGAAAGTACAAGCTTTTATAGATAATTTTAATGAGAATGACAATCTCGTTTTTGATGTAAAAGTTGTCGGTAAAAACAGAGGCGGACTTATTGTTGAAAACAGCGAAGGAATAGACTTCTTTCTACCGCGTTCTCAAATTGCGGCAAAAGACCCGCAGAGTCTGATGGGAAGAACTATTAAGGTTTCGGTTTTGAAAATAGACAATGAGAACCAATCCATAGTAGTCTCCAGAAAAAAACCTTTGGACGAAGAGCGCAAAAGGCGAAAAGATATCGTTCATGAACTGATGGACAAAGAAGAGGCGATAGAGGGCGTTGTCAAAAAGATTACTACTTACGGCATGTTTGTTGATGTAGGCGGAGTGGATGGACTTGTCCACTACAGCGAGATAAGCTACAAGGGACCTGTAAATCCAAGTTCGTTTTATAAAGAAGGCGACAGAGTTTTGGTAAAAGCTGTCAGTTACGACAAGGAGAAAAAACATCTTTCGTTATCTATCAAATCAGCTCAGCCAGACCCATGGAAAGAGATAGAAGACCAGCTTGAAGTAAAAGATGTTATACAAGTTACAGTCAGCAATATAGAACCTTACGGCGCGTTTGTTGATTTGGGCAATGATGTGGAAGGATTTTTGCATATATCCGAAATATCATGGGATAAAAATATCAAACATCCGAAAGATTATATAAGAGAGGGACAGCAAATAGACGTAGAGGTCATAGAGATAGATATCAAAGAAAGACGTCTTCGCGTCTCTTTGAAAAATATCCTGCCAAAACCGTTTGACGAGTTTATAAAAGCTCACAAAGTTGGAGATGTGGTAAAAGGAGCGGTAACCACTCTTACAAATTTCGGCGCATTTGTCAGAATTGGTACAGTTGAGGGATTGCTGCACAACGAAGACTCTTCATGGGATAAAAACGCAAAATGCAAAGAGATATTCAAAGAGGGCAATGAGATTGAGGTTAAAATTATCAAAATAGACAGGGAAAATGAAAAAATCTCATTGAGTCAAAAAGAGCTTCAAGAAAGTCCGATACAAAAATATGCCAAAAAATACACAAGCGGCAGCGTCGTAAAAGGCAAGATTCTTGATATAAAGGATTTTGGTCTATTTGTAGAGCTTGAAGACGGCGTAGATGCACTTGTGAGAAAAGAGGATTTTGGCGCTCTTGATGTTGACGAATTGAAAGTCGGAGACGAATTGGAAGCGGCTGTAGTATTTATAGATGAGAAGAAAAACCGCATACGCCTCTCCGTAAAAAGACTCTCAAGAATCAAAGAGAGAGAAGCCTTGAGCGAGATAAACAAAGACGATAAAATGACTCTGGGCGATATCATCAAAGACCAGCTAAAATAAATTTAAGCCGCCGATACCTTAAATGGCGGCTTTTACACAGCAATATTTCAAAAGGTTGTTTAGTGAAACGAAAAAAAATTATTATATGCGATACTATTCATGAAAAAGGTTTTAAACTTTTGGAAAAAGAGAGCGATGTAGAGGTCGTTGATGCGACGAAAATCGCCAAAGACAAACTGCTTGAACTCATAAAAGATGCCGATGTTGCCATCACAAGAAGTCCTACGGATATTGATGCGAAGTTTTTGGACGCAGGCAAAAAATTAAGTGCAATCATACGCGCGGGCGTTGGCGTGGACAATGTGGATTTGGAAGAGTGCAGCAAACGCGGCGTGATTGCGATGAATGTTCCTACCGCAAATACTATAGCTGCCGTAGAACTTACCATGACGCATATTCTCTCAACCGCAAGAAGTTTTCCGTATGCGCACAATGCGCTGAAATTTGATAGAGTCTGGAAGCGTGAAAAATGGTACGGCGTAGAATTGTTCGGTAAAAAACTCGGAGTCATAGGATTTGGCAATATAGGAAGCCGCGTTGCCGTGCGCGCTAAGGCTTTTGGTATGGATATAGTAGCATATGACCCGTATATCCAAAGCAATAAGGTAACGGAACTTGGCATGGTATATACTGAAGATTTTGACGATATTTTGGCATGCGATTTTATCACTATCCATACTCCGAAAAATAAAGAGACAGTCGATATTATAGACAAAGCACAAATCGCCAAAATGAAAGACGGCGTAAGGCTTATAAATGTCGCGCGCGGCGGACTTTACAACGAAGAGGCTCTCGTAGAGGGCTTGAAAAGCGGCAAAATAGCGTTTGCAGGCATAGATGTATTTTCTAAAGAACCTGCCGTTAATAATCCGCTTTTGGATTTGGACAATGTAACCGTAACGCCGCATCTTGGCGCAAATACATTTGAATCTCAAGAGAAGATTGCGATTCAAGCTGCAGAGCAGGCGCTATCAGCGGTTCGCGGTGTAAGTTATCCGAACGCTTTAAATCTTCCTATTAAAACAGAAGATTTACCATCTTCAACAGAGCCTTATCTTGAACTTGTGCAGAAGATAAGCTTTTTAGCCGCGCAGATATATAAACGCCCGATTTTAGGCATTCACATAGAGGGCGAGGGAACTGTCGGCGAGTTTTTGGATTCGTTTTTGACATTTGCGATTGTTGGAGCGTTGAAAGAGTCTTTGGGAGATAATATCAATTATGTAAATGCTCTTTATATGGCGGCAGATAAAAAGATAGACACAAGCTCAAAAGTCCTGCCTGCCAGTGGTTACAGCAATAAAATAACCGTTAAAATTTCAACTGATAAGGGCGTAGCGGAAGTAAGCGGTACGGTTTTCGGCGAAGACGAACAGAGAGTTGTAGGTATTAACGGATTTAAGACAGATTTTAAACCAAAAGGTAAAATGATAATATTTAAAAACAGGGACAAGCCGGGCGTCATAGCCTCTATAAGCACACTTTTGGCACAGAACAATATCAATATAGCTGATTTTCGTTTAGGTCGCGGAAGTGATGGATTGGCGCTTGCCGTTATACTTGTAGATGATGATATTGGTAAAGAACTTTTGGTAAAATTAAACGAGCTTCCAAATTGTATTTGGGCGCAAGTCGTAAGTATATAATAAATAGGAGAAAAAATGGCTTCGTATTCTATGGGAGATTTGAAAAAAGGGTTAAAGATAGAGTTGGACGGCGTACCGTACAAAATAGTAGAGTATCAGCATGTAAAACCAGGAAAAGGTCCTGCGTTTGTAAGAACAAAGATAAAATCTTTAATAAACGGCAAAGTGATAGAGAAGACCTTTCATGCAGGCGACAAGTGTGAACAGCCGAATCTCAGCCAAAAAACAATGCAGTATTTGTATGATGACGGCGAGAATTTGCAATTTATGGATACCGTTACGTACGAACAAGTTGCTATCTCCGAAGAGCAGATGGGCGACCTTGTCAAGTGGATGCTTGATGGTATGATGGTAGATGTACTTTTTCATAACGATATCGCAATAGATGTTGAAATTCCTCAAACTGTAGAGTATAAGATAACGGATACTCCGCCGAATTTCAAAGGTGATACTCAAGGCGGCAGAAAGCCTGCAACGCTGGAGAGCGGCGCAGTCATACAGGTACCTTTTCATGTACTTGAAGGAGATACTGTGAGGGTGGATACCGTAAGAGGCGAATATCTGGAAAAGGTTAAATAATATTTTCACCCCAAAAACGGGGTGAATATTTAACAAAAATATTTTTGAAATGATGAAAAAAGAGCAAAAACAGCGAAGAGATTGTTGTTTTATGTTTGTTCTTGTAATGATGTGTCAAACACAATATTAAAGTTAGCGTCTAATCTCTCACCAGCAAAAGTCTTGGCGATGAAATCAAATCGGGTCAAAGTGTAACTTTTATGGACGGCGCAAAACTGTTAAAACATATTGGCAAATTATAATAATACATACAAGGAATATCCTTAAAATAACAGCTTTCATCTTCGCATAACCATCAATATGTCTAATATCATTTTTTTATTTTTCCAAAACCAAAAACTCACTTTTCTCATATTCTGGTGTGAGCCTATAGGAAAATATATTATTTATATATCATTACAATTGTTCTTTTTTATATTTAATTAATATTATTATAGACGCTTGAGGGCAATATCTTAATATCTTGGCAAATCTCCTTGATTACTTCATAACAGGAATCATCAACAATTTCGATTGGTTGCGGTACATAAACTTGATGATCATATTCATAGGATATTTTGCACACATATGCGACAAAAAAAATATAACAATCCCATAGTACTGAGTCATACCCCTCGCTCTTTTCCTGAACAACTGAAATATCTTCAGCTTCCCTGCTGCCAATAGACTCATACAGCTCACAGGTGAAATTGTTTTATTCCCCCCCCATTCTCAATATGTTTTTGTGATATGTTTTGCAAGCAATTTATATTCATCTTTACTAAAGTATGGATATAATTTTTCTGCCAAGTTTAATAATAATGTAATCTGTTTATACTTGTTATAATCTTTAAATTCAAACATAAACTTATCCTTTAACCTAATATTTTTCCATTTTTTACTTTGAAATCCATTAAGCCATTTGGGTTTGTTTCATCAACTATTTCTGATGAGAATTCAAATGTAATATAAGGATACATTTTGCTAATCTGCATTATTATATCACTTTTAGCGGTTACTTCCGCAATTAAACCACGCTGACATTTATGTTTTAATCCCCTAAAAACTGTACTAAGCACACCTACACCGCTTGAAAACAATCCTTATGTGGTTGATTTGATAGACGGGAGGCTTGTTTTGACAGATGAGGGGAGAATACTTGAAGATGTGTATTACTGGGAGAAGCCTGATTATTACGACAAGAAAACTTCAAGCGGCGCACTCATGCAAAATATCATAGGCTCGCGTTCTCAAAGGCTTTATCTTGCGCCGAACAGATACTGCCATTTTTGGACAGACGATAACGGATGCAGATTTTGTGATATCGTAAATAATCTCAAACAGCAGAGAAATGAGATAGCAGCTACTGTTATTTTTCATATTCTCTAAATCTCGCGTGAACAAACTCTCTAACCGTTATCACTTTACCATCAAGAACTTTTTCTATAGCATTTCTTATTGTTGTGGCATATATCGGAATGATGCCGCGCGCAAATGCAAAATTGACCATATGATAAACTGCACCAAAATCACCCTGCACCAACAGATAATCGCCGCTTTTAGCTTCGCTATCAAGGCGTTTTTTGTATTCGGCAAGATCAGGCGCGATTTTTTCTTTGCAAGGGTCTATATTTGCCCATATTTTATCACTCAAATCTACAATCTCATCAACTTTTAAGACTTCTTTTACCTCTTTTATCTGGTTTTCCAACAAATCGTGATTTATGAGAGTGAAGAGTTTTTTCATTTTTAAACAGTCTTTAAATCAAATTTTATAGTCGTTGGAACAGTGCTGTTGTCTATAACTTGATTGCTTTCGTCATATTTTGATACAAGACAGGCAACATCTATTTTGTATAGTATGCTTAAATGATATAATGTTAAGCTCGCCAATGTCTGTCCTGATGTAACCTCCACTAAAATATCGTCATTTTCTGCGGAATCGTTCTTTAACTCATCTAAAATATCGTCAAAGGAAGATATTATATTTTTTGGTTCTTGTATAGATTTTACTTTTAGATATTTTGCTTGCGAATATAATGATTTATCATTTTTAATCTCTTTTTTTACCTCATTGACTTTATCATTTGAAAAATTATCATGTATAAAATATATCTTTTGTAAATTCGGATAATATTTTTTGATAGAGTTTAATAAACTCATATTTGAGGGTATTATAGAAATAAGATATTTTTTATTTGTATCAACAGGCGAGGGTTTGAAAGTCAAATTTCTAGATTTATAATTAAAAAATAGATATACGCCAAAAGCCGCAGCTAAAAGTATCAAACCAATCCATTGCCTGTTTTCACCTGCTATCAAATCAGCCGTCATCCCCAGCCCCATAAGTGCAGAGAAAACTGCAAGCACTGCAATAATTGGCGCTTTTTCTGGAAGACCAAATGCCGATAATAATTTAATTTTCATCTATTTTTCACTTTTAAAATATTGGCATCTATGCAAAATTTTTTATAATCTTCCGCTAATAAAATAAATATATTTTTCGCATCTGTTACACTTTCTTCATGATTTCCATGTGATAGATTATTTTTCAAGTCTTTTGCTTCTTTAATAAAATTTTTAAAGTCTTGTATGTTTGTATATTTGAACAAATTATTGATTTCTTTTTGTGCAGCTTCTCTTATTTTTATTATTTCTAACTTGCTGTTTTTAGCTATTTTTATTTTTTTTGTTATGATAATATCGCGAGATACTTTAGCTTGTTCATAATGATTTTTATGGATTTCTATATACTCTTTTATTGCGATAGCGGCTTCTTTTAAACTTTCCATACAATAACACCCAATTGCCTCAAATAGCAAAGTTATCGCGTTTAATAGATATCCTCTTTTGCCTAATAATTTTGAAAATTCGTAAAGTTTCCTTGAGTTTTCTTGATACTTACCTATTGCTTGCAACTCTTCTATATGTTCTCTAACTTTTGTCAAACTATGCGAAAACGCCGATATTTTCTCATTGCATTTAATTGAATCAATATTATCTATAGTTATTTTGAGTTTTTCAAAAATATCTTTTATCGAGTTTGACAAAATATCATCCGATAAATTGCTAAGGCTATCGCTTAAAGCTTGAAACGTCGGGTCAGTAAAAGTAATTTTGGAAATCGTATAGTTATCCGCAAATGAAGCGAGCATATATGACATGTTGGCTAACTCCAAGTATTCTTTAAGGTCAATTATTTCATATTCTTTTCGCTGCGTTATCTCTTTGGCATATAAAATATGTTCTATATTTGATGAATTTATATTGTGTGCTATTAACGAAATGGTCGCCAAAATAGGAATGTGTCTAAAACCGTGCGACAAATCAATAATATATTCGTCGTCTTCCGCGATCACTTTGTTGATCAAAGATAATATGCCATAATAATCCGTCTCGTTTTTAATAAAATATTTTTCATTAAAAATAAAAGAATAATCTTTACCAAACTCATCTTTTAGCACCTTTATTTGGGCATCTTTTGCTTGATTGGTAAAAATTGGAATTATTTCGCAATCATTGCTAAAATTATCTATTAATAGTGGAAGTATATTTTTATAATCGTGTTTTTTTAATTTAAAGTTCTTACTAAGTTGTTTGTCAAATTTATAATGTGCTTTTTGACCTCCCAACATACCAACAATTGTAACTATCTCCATGATACTTTCCTTATTTAACTATCTCAATGGACTATGCCAAACAATATTTTATCGCCTAAGCTTATAATCTTCTCAACTTTTCAAACTTCTTTTTCCTTGCCTTGCTCTCCAGCAAATCGTAGTTCAATATCATAAAAAGTATCTTCATTTGTTTGATTTATCCGCTTCGTAAAAAAGCGGCTGATAATATTCAATAAATACTTTTAGCCTGTCAATATCTTGATTTACTTTATCTTTTCTATCGTTAAGCTGATGCGCTATGCTGTTCCTTATGTTTGTGATGCTGTCCAAATTCGGGCTTTTTGTATTTCTTTTTTCCAAAAAATACTCGTCGTATGGATAATCAATATGCTTTATTTTCACAGTTCCCCTTAGCTCTTTATCTTCACAATTTTTATCTGGAAATTTTAGTTCGCAAAATTTCGTAATGATAGCCTCATGTAAGGCGAGATAGCTTAGCGCGTATTGGTGGTTTTCATAAAACCATTTTGCTATTTCAAATTGAAATAATGAAAGTTTATCTACGTTCAATCTGTCCACCAATTTAATCAAATCTTCGTGCAAAAAAGATAGCAACGGAAGTTTTGTGTTTTTAATTCGCTCAATTTTGTTTTTTGCGCTTTTGAAAAATTGCCACAACGACCCTAGATTTGCCAACTGTATGTTGCTGTTTATTTGCCTGAAAACCTTTTTAACTTCATCTTCTACTTTATTGGCGCTCATAACGTCAATTAAGGCATCCGCATCCAAGCGTTTCTTAAACGCACTTATAGCGTTTGCCCACTCTATAAGGTCAAAAAACTCTCTAAAGTTAATTACTTCTGATATGGGCGAAGATAACATTCCATAATAGATTGCAGGAACTTTGAAACTATTATTTGTGTATATCAACAAAAACTGTACAAGCAGTATATTCAATATTGGTATATACCTGAAGCCGTGAGTAATATCCAGATAAATCTCATCGTTTTCGTCAATAAATTCTTTAATTTGAAGCAACGCCATAAAGTTTTTTTGTAGTTCCTCGTGGTCTTTTTTGGAATATTCCAAGAGAAAACATTTTGAGCCGTTGCTTTGTAATTTGTTATCAATTATCTGTTCAATAGTAAATAACATTTCATCGCGTACGCCTGCTTCCGACTTTCTTTGCTCTAGCAGTTTTTCATATGCGCCTATGCTTGCTTCGTCGTCAAGGCTCATATAATGATAATAAATGTAATCCCATATTGATTTGCATGTGCCGATGAAAAATACTTTATCAAATTTATGATGATCTATCAATGCGTCGGCAACTAAGACTCTGTTTTCATACAGATGGTTGTCTATTTGATAGTTTGTTTTTTTGTATTCGCCGCTACTATCTTTGAAGTTATCTCCTGTTCCAATAGTAGTTATTAAAATTTTCGCCACCACAATTCCTTTGGCTTTTATTGATTAACTATTGTTTAATTTCAAATCGTCCGTAACCAATAGCGGTTTTTCCGCCAAAACCTATAACCTTAAAGGCTTTATCAAATGCGGATTCGATCGCTTTTTTGTCGCTTTCGTTAAAATTGCTGGCAGCAAAAGGCAAAAAGAAAGCGCGAAAAGCAAATTCCGCGCCTTTTTCTACGCTAATAAACTTAATTGGAATGGGATTATCGGTTTCTGTGGGCAACTTTCTTTCTTTATTATAATACTTGCCATAATGCGGATTCATAATATCCAATTTAATTTTAGGCGCTTTTAATGGATACGCGTCCAAAATAACAAGCTGACCACGCTTACTATTGTGCGTGTCGGTAGAGCCAAAATATTTTTCTAAATTTTTATCTTTTATATTGCCGTCTTTATCAACAAGCGTAGGATCTTCTTCGGCAAGTTTCAAAGCATAAGCTAAACGCAAAACGCCCTTGATTGAACTTGCGGGCAAAAACGGGCAACCTGTGTTGCGATCTAAGATCATTCCCGTTTCGTTTGGATGCCCCGCGCCAAGTCCTGAGATAAACGGCGAAATTAGTTTGGCTTTGATCTCAATCGGCAGTGCGCCAAAACTATTTACAGCTTCGCTCTGCCGTTTATGGATCGCCACTAATTCCGCATCTGCTTGTTTAATTTGAGAATTAGCCTTTTTATATAGCTTGTCTATCGCTTCGGTAGGTTTCTTTATATCCTCGCTATTTACTACGCTCCACTGCATTAAGCGTACAAACGATAGCGAAAAATTAGCGGATTCCTTTTCTAAATGATTGACGGTTTTATTCGGCAATGGGATAAAACCGCGACTATTCTCTCGATCTCCTCCGCCTCCGTATTTATTACCGCCATGCGAATCGCCTCCGCCGCCACGCTGAGCGCCATTTCGATCGCCGCCTCCGCCCTTTTGTTTGTCGTGATTGTAGCTTTTGTATCCGCCGCATTTTTCATTAAAGGATTGCTTGTCGCGATCGCTTCGTGGCTGGTTATTAGCCTTGGAATCGCGCCAATCTTCAAAACCCTGTTTGTTGTCTGACGGTCGATCTACGCGTTTTTTAATTACCAACATTGTCTTTCTCCCGCGTCTTTTCATCTTTTACTTCAAACGCTTTTGCGTAGCGCTTAATCCACTCTAAAATACGCAACGCCTCTGTTTGCGCTTCGGTGTATTTAGCGATTGGTAACTCATTAAACGCTTGTAGAAATTGAGCGTTTTTCTTATCTTTGAGAGGCGCTAATGGATTTTTATTCGCCGTAAGCCACTCTTTCAAGATATCAAACAGCTTTCTTTCTTTATCTTTTTTCGTGAGCAAAAAAGCCATTGTCTGCCCTAAACCGTTTGTTAGGATCATGGTAGGCGCGCCGGCATAAAAGTTGGCCGTTTCTTTATCTATTTTGAGCGTGCTGATCTTGTTTAGCGCGAATTCGGCTCGCTGTTGTTGTTTGGTTTGCATAGTCGCTCCTTATTTCCACGCCAACTCAAATATACCGCGTCCGAGCGTTTCATCGCCGCCGACTTGAATATATTTATCGATCGCTCTTTGGATAAAGCCTTTAATGGCTTCGGCGCTTTGTTT
>JAISNG010000130.1 GCA_031276365.1 Campylobacteraceae bacterium
CAACAAACTCAACAATTGCAAAATATGAACAATCAAATAATGTTACAAAATCTTCAACAATTAAGAAATAGTCATGGTGGCTGGTATAGATAATTTTTGGCAGTTTAAAAATTGAAAATTTGGAGAGAATAAAGATGAAAAAAACAATAAAAACTTTATCTGTAGTTGTCGCAGTGATTGTTTTTATAGTATGGATGGGTTTGGTTGGTAACCCGCATGTTTTAGAAACGGTTATTGGTTTGCTTATTGCTATAGTCTTAGGTTTTTGGATAAATAGAAAGCTTTCAAAATTTTTCATTAAAAATTAGCAAGTCAAAAATTTTGTAAGGATAAACAAATTAAAGATGTTAAAATTCTAAAATTTTATTAGGAGTTGATATGAAAAAATTAATATGGCTACTTGTTGTAGCATTGTTGTCAACGTGTTTCGCTCGCGAATGCAGTTCTGATTATGATTGCGGGGTCGGCTATAGTTGTGTCAAAGAGATGTATAAATCACACGGTGAGTGTGCGAAAACAATTGATGGGTTTGGCATCCAACAATTTAATCCTCCAAGAGACAACAGTATAGGAATAAAAACCGAAAGCCAATGCTCGTTTAATGTTGATTGCCCCATAGGATTTACTTGTCATAGCGGCAGTTGTATTAAGCGGTGATATAGATGACAAAAGATGAATTACAAAAGATACTTGATAGATGGGGAATAGGCGCTGCGTATCGTAAAGAGCATTATCGTTATAATGAAGAAGGTAATTTTTATGATGAAAAAGTAATTGGTTTATGTTGGTTGCCAAAAGATGTTTCTGAGTATGCGGGAATATTTGTAAGACAGGCTTGTGCTGAAGATATTGAAAAAAGATTAGGCAATTATGCCGCGTTTGATGCTGATAAAATCCTTGAATTAATAAAAAAATATATCAAAACCGACAAAAGAGTGCTTGGATAAAAACTATAGATATATGATTTTAGTTGCATGTTTTTATGGAACTTAAAATAATAAAGATTAAGGTAAAAAATATATTACGCAACACAAAAAAAGAAACCTGTAAAGCAGGTGTAAATAAAATTTGGTTTGCTACAAAATATGTAACATATGAAATTTTAAATTAAGTTTTTTATTTTATTTTGCACTAACAGTCCTAACTATCGTTATATTTAAGCCTCATGTAAACAAACTTTAAGTAAAATTACTGCCTTAATCTCACACACACCAATCCTTGATAGGTTGCGGAATTGTCCGTTGATGGGTGTGGAGGACTAAACCAAATCAGGGAAAATCAGTATCAAAAAGCGTAGCTTACGATAATGTATTGTCCCAAAAACATAAAAACAAGGAGCAATTCATGGTGACCATGAAAGATTTATTGGAATGCGGCGTGCACTTTGGGCACCAAACCAGAAGATGGAATCCGAAAATGAAAAAGTTTATTTTCGGTGAGAGAAAAAATATCTACATTATCGACCTCCAAAAGACTTTAAGATATTTCAGATATACCTACAATATCGTAAGAGACGCTGCGGCAGAGGGAAAGACCATTCTATTCGTCGGCACAAAAAAACAAGCCGTTGTGGCTATTAAAGAAGCGGCTGAAAGCTGCGGAATGCCATATGTAAATCACCGTTGGCTTGGCGGTATGATGACAAACTTCAACACAATAAGACAATCAATCCGAAAACTTGAAATAATAGAAGAGATGGAAAAAGACGGACAAATAGACCTCTTAACAAAAAAAGAGGCTTTGATGTTAAGACGCAAAAAAGAGAAACTTATAAGCTATCTTGGCGGACTTAGAAACCTCAAAACCGCACCGGATATGCTTTTTGTCATAGATACGGTCAAAGAAAAAATAGCCGTAGCCGAAGCAAACAGACTAAAAATCCCCGTAGTAGCTCCGCTTGATACGAACTGCGACCCTGATGTTGTAGATTTCCCGATACCGGGTAATGACGACGCTATCCGCTCTGTTCAACTATTTTGCAAAGAGATGATGGAAGCCGTAAACGAGGGCAAAGAGTTAAGATTGCAGGACAATCCTGATGCTGAGGGTGTTATCATAACGCAAAAAGAGAGAGAAGAGCTGTTGGAAGAGACGCTTGGCGAAGAGGAGTTGGATATAGACCTCAGCGAAGAGTTTTTGACTGAAGATATTGTTAAAGCCGAATCTGCCATAAAAGAAAAAGAACCTGAAGAGCAAACCGCGCAGGAAACTCCGAAGCCAAAAAAAGCGGTAAAAAGCGTAAAAAAAGAGCCTGAGACAGAGGCAAAAGAGGAAAACAAATCAAAAAAGAGCGTCAAAAAAGCCGATGAGGCAGACGATAAACCAAAAAGAACGAGAAAGCCAAAAGCGATGAAAGAGGAAGAGTAATGGCAGAGATAAGTTCAAATTTAATCAAAGAGTTAAGGGAGAGAAGCGGCGCAGGAATGATGGACTGCAAAAATGCGCTTATGCAAACAGACGGCGACATAGAAGCCGCAATAAATCTACTGCATGAAAAAGGTCTTGGCAAAGCTGCCAAAAAAGCCGACCGCCTTGCAAGCGAAGGGTTAATAAGCGTCGAGGTTTCGAGCGATTTTAGAGCAGCTACCATAAGCGAGATAAATTCTGAAACCGATTTTGTCGCTAAAAATGAGAAATTTGTCAGTATGACCAAAAACATCACTTCGCATATACAGACAAACAATATATTGCATGTAGAAAATCTGCAAGAGAGCGTGATAGAGGGTAAAAATTTCACCGAATATCTAAATTCCCAAATCGCAACTATCGGCGAAAACCTTGTAGTGCGCAGATTTGTTACCATCAAGGCAAATGACGAAACAAGCGTAGTAAACGGTTATGTTCACTCAAACGGACGCGTGGGCGTAATACTCGGCGCAAAGTGCAGTTCAAAAGAGATTGCCGCCAAAGCAGCCGATTTACTTAAAAATATAGCCATGCATGCAGCCGCGATGAAGCCTGTGTATCTGTCATACACAGAGCTTTCTGCCGAATTTGTAGAAAGAGAGTTTGTGGCATTTAAGGCAAATCTTGAAAAAGAGAATGAAGAGGCAAGACGCCTTAAAAAGCTTGAGAAAAAAATCCCGCTTTACGGCTCCAAATCTCAGCTTACAGACGAAGTTTTAGCCGAAGCCAAAGCTAAAATGGAAACTGAGCTTAAAGCGCAGGGTAAACCTGAAAAGATTTGGGACAGAATAATACCAGGTCAGCTTGAAAGATTTATCGCCGACAATACGCAGCTTGACCAGCAATACGCGCTTTTGAGCCAGTTTTATGTCATGGACGAGAGCAAAACCGTAGGTCAGGTTATCAAAAACAGAGCCGAAGAGCTTGGCGGTTCAATAGAACTTATAGAGTATGTGCGCTTTGAACTTGGCGAGGGATTGGAGAAAAAGGTTGACGATTTTGCTGCTGAGGTTGCGGCGCAACTTAATTAAAACTAAAGGCGGTTTTTTGCCGCCTTTTCAATTTGAAGGAGAGATGAGTGCTTTTAGATGTCAAAAATCTCTCACATTCGTTTGACTATCCGCTTTTTAATAACCTCGACTTTACACTTGAAGAAAAAAAATCAATGGCAGTTACAGGCGTAAGCGGCAGCGGCAAATCCACGCTTTTGCACATCTGCTCCACGCTTTTAAGACCAAAAAACGGCGAAGTTTTTATAAATGAAAAAGATATCTACAAACTTCCCAACGACGAACTTGTTAATATAAGGCGCTGCAACATTGGCATCATCTTTCAATCACACTTTCTTTTCAAAGGTTTTAGCGCAAGGGAAAACATAGAGATTGCAACGATTTTGACAAAATCAGACTTTGATATGGAACTTGTGGAACGCCTTGGCATTTCACACATCTTAAACAATAAAGTGGGCGATATATCCGGCGGTCAACAGCAGAGAGTTTCGCTTGCGCGCATTCTTCTGAAAAAACCTAAAATAATTTTTGCGGACGAACCTACGGGAAATCTTGACGCCGCAACCGCAGGTGAAATAACCGCGCTTTTATTTGATTATATCAAAACAAATAATGCGGCTTTGTTTTTGGTAACTCATGATTTAAATCTTGCAAAAAAGTGCGATGCTGCATATAAACTTGAAAATTTGCAATTAAAATCGTTTTAATAATATAAGACTAATTTAAAATATAATACAATTTGCAATCGGAAAGTTAAAAGGAAACAATATGCGCTTTTTACTTATTAATACAAACCCCGCAGTTTCAAAACTTGTCAATGCAAGCTTAAACCGTATAGGACTTGAAACCGAAGAGGTGGGCAGCTACAACAATCTGCCGTTAGACTCCTTTATAGCGGTCATCGTGGACAGCGATTCGTATTCGCCCTCTCATGTAGATGAACTGCTGGCGTTGAGTTTTGCACCCTCTTTGATATACCTCAAACAGCAAAATACGCCTACTCCGCAGGGCTTTCAATACGCACTTACAAAGCCTTTTCTACCGACCGATTTTATCAGCTTTATCGTATCAATCTTAAAAAGAACTCCCGAGCTTGAAAGATTTATCACGCCAAAAGCACAAGAATTTGTATCCATGTTGCCCGAAGAGGGCAAAGTGGAGGCTGTGGAAGAGACTCCGCTAAGTCCTGAAGAACAGGCTTTGGAGGGACAGTTTATCAATTTTAACTTTTATGACGACCTGCAGAAAAAAGAGCCGATTTTCGGTGAAACGGCAGTTGAACCAATAGACTCCGCATTTGCGCCGCCAAAAATAGAACCCGATAAAACAGACGACTTCTCTTTAAATCTCTCTAGCGACATCAGCCAACTCTACTCCCAAACAGAAGAGCAGAACAGTGAAAATACAGTACAAATTCCCGTAAGCGAGCCGCAAAAAAACGAAGAGATTAAGATATCGGAGAGCAAAATAGAAGAGATGGTAAAGATACCAAGCAGTAATGATTTTGTATTTAATATAGACGATTCAAAAAGCGCCGCGCCAGAAGAAACAGTACAGAGCGAACAAAAGAGCGATACCGCCGTAACAATAGAAGAGCCAAAAGCTGACATTCTTCCGCAAAATGAAACAGCCAAAGCTGATGAGAAGATAGATTTTGATTTTGACATCATGGATAAAATAGACGAAGCCTCTGTGCAGGAAGCGTTTTCGCCGATAGATAATTTTTTGAAAGAGCCGCATGAGAGCGAAGAGAAACCAAAAAAGATTGAGGGATTTGAAGAGTTGGCAAAAGAGTTTGATGATTTGATAAAACCGCAGAATAAATCCGCTGATACTCAAAAAGATACCGAATTGCCCGCTTACGCTACAGAAGCCAAATCCGAACAGAGCGAAAACGATCCATTTGTAAATCTAAACGAAAAAGAGATGAAAAGAGCTTTGCAAGAGGGCGGACTTTTGCCTCAAAGCGCCGAAGAGATGGTAAAAAACGAGATACAAAGCGTAGTTCAAGACAGCGTACAAGGATTACTGCAGGGCAATTTTTTGCGCGATATTTTAAAGGGACTTAAGATGAACATTACGATAACTTTTGAGGATAAAGAGTGAAAGGCAAAGGCGCGCTTTTAGTTATATCGGGTCCAAGCGGCGCAGGCAAAAGCTCCATCATACGCGAACTTCTAAAACAGATTCCAAATTCTGTCTTTTCCGTCTCCACAACAACAAGACAAATGCGCGAAGATGAAATTGACGGAGTAAATTACCATTTTACGGACAAAAAAAGATTTAAAAAAGAGATAAAAGAGGGCGCATTTTTGGAGTGGGCAAATGTTCATGGCAATTTTTATGGCACATCTTTAAAGCAGATTGTGAAATCTTTAGGCGAAGGAAAACTTGTTATTTTAGATATAGACGTGCAAGGTTACATGCTTGTAAAAAAGAGATTGAAACGCCGCATAACTTCCATATTTTTGACTACAAAAAATATGGACGAACTGAAAAAAAGACTTCTTTCAAGACAGAGCGATTCTGAAGAAGATATTGAAAAAAGACTTAAAAACGCTATCGCGGAAATGGCTTACATGAGACGCTACAGATATCTTATTATTAACGATGACTTTAAAATTGCTCTTGCACAAACGTTAAATATCGCGCGCGCCGCACTTAACAGACGTTCTTTGATTAACGCCGATAAATTTATACAAGATTGGATAAAGAGCGCCGAATAAGTGCTATAATTATCCACTTTAATTTTTGATTTAGGAGCAGAAAATGTTATCAAATATAGGCGTGCCTGGTTTAGTTATCATCCTTCTTATTATAATTGTACTTTTTGGCGGCAAAAGGATTGCTGAAGTAGCAAAAGGACTTGGCATGGGCGTGAAAAACTTCAAAGATGCTGTAAAAGAGGAAGAAGTTCAATCCGAACCTGTTTTAGAAAAGAAGCCGACAGTTAAAAAAACAACTGCAAAAAAAAGCTCAAACGCCAAAACAACAGACAAAGCAAATTAGCGTGAAGCAAAAAGTTATTGATGTTATAAAAACTCATATTGATAAAGAGTTTTATCTGGAAAAACCAAAAGATATCTCTTTAGGGCACTACGCTACGCCGTTAGCTTTTTCTTTGGCAAAAGAGTTACGCAAAGCTCCCGCTATTATCGCACAAGAGCTTGCGGCAAAACTACAAAATGAGACTATCTTTGAGAGCGTTACGGCTGTAAACGGATATATAAACTTCAAACTCTCTTCTAACTTCATGGATATTTGTGCGACATATCTTTTGCAAAATCCCGATAAATTTGCAAAAGGCGAAAAAGACGAGAGCATCTTGATAGAGTTTGTCAGTGCAAATCCAACCGGACCTTTACACATAGGACATGCAAGAGGCGCTGTTATAGGAGATTCTTTGTGTAGAATCGGCGCTCATTTGGGATATAAGATAACGAGTGAATATTATATAAATGACGCGGGCAATCAAGTAGATTTGTTGGGGCTTTCCATTTTTTTAGCTGGACGCGAAAACATTCTAAAGCTTGAAACAAAATGGCCTGAAGAGTTTTACCGCGGCGAATATATAGTGGATTTAGCGTATAAAGCAGTAGCAAAATTCGGAGAAAAGATATTTGAAGATGATAAAAATATAGCAGATTTGAGCCTTTGGGGCAAAGATGAGATGATGAATCTCATTCGCAAAGATTTGGACAGCGTATATATAAATTTTGACAACTTTGTAAGCGAAAAAAGTCTCTATCCAAAATGGCAAGAGAGTTTCAAAAAACTTCAAAGACATGATAAAACTTACGAAAAAGAGGGCAAAGTCTGGATAAAATCGCAGGAATTCGGCGATGAAAAAGATAGAGTCATCATAAGAGAAGACGGTCGTCCAACCTACCTTGCAGGCGATATCGTATATCATGACGATAAATTTGCTAGAAATTTCGGACGTTACATAAACATTTGGGGAGCAGACCATCACGGATATATCGCGAGAGTGAAAGCGGCTATAAATTTCATGGGTTATGACGAGAGTAAACTTGAAGTGATTTTGGCTCAAATGGTCTCTTTGCTTAAGGGCGGTGAACCGTACAAGATGAGCAAACGCGCGGGAAATTTCATCACGATGAACGAAGTTGTGGAAGAGATTGGAAGCGACGCTTTGCGATTTATGTTTTTAAGCAAAAAGGCGGATACTCATCTGGAGTTTGATATAGATATACTAAAACAAAACGACAGTTCAAACCCAATATATTATATAAATTATGCACATGCAAGGATAAATCAGCTTTTTGGCAAAAGCGGCAACACAAGAGACGACATTATAAACGTAAAACTTACGGATTTAAACGAAAGTGCACAAAATCTGCTCTTTAACGCGCTTTTACTGCCTGAAGTTTTGGAAGATGCGTTTGAGTCGCGCCAGATACAAAAATTAACCGATTTTTTGAAGTTTTTAGCAAGCCTTTTACATAAATTTTATAATGAAAATAAAATCATCGGCAGTGAATTTGAAGAGAGATATCTGAAGCTTTTGGATATGACCGCACTATGCCTGCGCACAGGATTGAAACTTATAGGCATAGATGCAAAAGAGAAAATGTAACCGAAAAACGGCATTCAAGCTGTAGATTTTATGTTATAAGACTTGATATCAAAAAGTGATTAAGTTTATAGATAGTATTTTTATAATAAAATATTTTAATTTTTCAAGCGGGAGATGGAATACGATGACACGGATAACTTTTAAGATGCTTTCTGTATTGTCGTCTATTTTCCTTTTGGTTGGCTGCGGCGGTGGAGTCGGCGGAAGTTCGCGGGCAGAAAAGAGCGATGGCGGCAGCGGAAGCAGCGGAGGTTGGCATTCATTATTGTCTCCTGATTGCAGCGGAACTTACTGCGGAGTAAACGGTAACGCTTACACAGGAAACGGCATAGGCGTTTGGTACTACAAAAACAATAAAAACAGCGATGTTTCTCTTGATGTTTCTCTCTCTAATGTAAAAAATAGGGATATTACGATTATTTTTACAAATGAAGGAAAGGGTTCTGCAGTACTGCCCAATATCCCGATAAATACTACGCTAAAAAACGAAATAGAGATGAGAGCGCAGAGTGTTGGCGAATATATTGATACGTTTAACCATATCCCGCAAGGCATAAGAGATTTTAATGCAAATCCAATTTTGCAAAGGTCAGAATTAAACAGAGCGATTATTCAACCTTTAAGCGCAAAAACATGGCAGGTAGGAGAAGAACGAGACTGGAATATATATAAAAGCGCTACTCAGCATGAAATTCGCACAGAAAAACTTATGCGTCAAACAACGCTCACAAATGGGCGTGTTGTCAATATATGGATAGAAAATGGCGAATACGGAAACGGAAAAATCACTGAAGCAATGCTTAATGATATTTCTCAAAAACTCAACGATGTAATAGGCAGCGCGTCAGGTCTCATAGGAGAGCCATGGGGAGAACATCACCACTCAAATCTAATATCAAACAATCAGCCTTTAGATATAGTTTTTGTCAATTTTGACAAAAATAACTCTCCATTCGGACTGATGGGATATTTTTATGCCCTTAATAACTTTTTGAAAGCAAAATACCTAACTTCTAATGAAGCGCTTGCTATATTTATAGACTCCGAAACACTATATTTGCATAATGATGGTGAATTATATACTATGAGTACGATAGCGCATGAGCTTACCCATGCAATTCATTTTTATCAGCGCGATGTTCTTATGGACGATGGATTTGGTATTTTTTTAAACGAAATGTCGGCTGTTATGATGGAAGATATCGCAGCTAAAAAGATAGGTACTTCCTTTAATGATGTCAGGTTTAGATATACGGCTTGGCTTAAAGAGAGTCTTTATCGTTATGATTTTTCAGATTGGGATGCATACGGTGGAGATAACAGCTATGATATCGCAGGCAGCTTCGGAGGGTTTTTGCTTCGCCAGTATGGTACGGATTTTTATAAAACTCTCTTTCAAATTGACAGCAATTTATCCATAATAGGCGTAAATGAAGACGAAACAGCCCGCGAAAGGTCGCTTGATATTTTGGATAGAGCCATAAAACAGTATGACAATGAAGGCGGTTTAACGCGTGCTTTGCGGCATTGGGGAGCGAGTATCGCAATGCTTCCATACGATGCCTCTCCAAAAGGCTTTGGATATCCATACAAAAATAGCGGCAATTTTGAATTTGAAGGATTTGACGGAGATAGTTATAGACAATATCGCATATTGCCGAAATCATCTTCTATGACGATATATCCGCATGGACACTTTCCGTTTTTGCGAAAAACAACAAGCAATACGTTTACGGAAACTTTTAAAGTGCCTCCGCAAATGTCTGTTTCCGTCGTAGTGCAATAGATTAACCGCAGCAAAAAATTCGACAAATTCCGTGTTGGCTTAGTTGAAACAACAAAATTCTTTTAGTTATTGCTCCGATTTTGGTACAAACACTTGTCTTGGTTTATAGGATTGGTATGGCAAAGACGGTCAAACTCTTAAAATTTCAATACAATCCTTGTTTGGTTCAACATTGTCATTTCATCCGTGCATAAATTAATAAGATTTTGATGATTTTTTTCTCCGAACACTTACTTTTCTCTGACGTGTCAATCCAGTATAATCTTACTTTTATTTGAGTGTTATTTGATAATATAGTGATGGGTATCGCCGTTTGTAACCTTAACAACTTTACCATCAAATGCAAAGAGGGATAATAGAATTAATAAAATAGCTATTAATTTTTATTTGGTTTTATATCTTGTTTTAACTCTTTTATAATCATCGCAACCTTTTTGGCACCCTAATTCACAAGCTTTGCCAAAGTATTCTTTTGCAGTATCATAATCATGTCCAACTCCAAGTCGTTTAAAAAAACAACTAATACAAGCAGGAGTTGATATATCGCTTGAAGATAGATTTGAGGAATTGACGCCGTTTGATTTGATGATTCAGTCAATGTAGCGGAAAAATAGAAGTATTGAAAAAGATGAAATGGAACAAGCGAATATCATAAAAATAAAAATGGTTATGAACAGTGAAACAGTCGCTGTGTTTTGTGGAGCATCGCATCATCATCGCAAAAAACATTGTCGGCGCGATAGCAAAAAATATACATGAAGTTTTGTATCATTACTACAGGCACGACAAAA
>JAISNG010000166.1 GCA_031276365.1 Campylobacteraceae bacterium
CTTGTTTGCTGATAGTAGCTATGTTTCTGCCTACTTTGTTTGCGTCATCGTGAGATATAAAGTAACCTGTTTGCCATTAAAGTAAAGAATATTAAAATACAAAATTAATTTACAAACAAATCCAAATAATACAAAACTACCAGTTCCGTTATTCCCGCGCAGGCTGGAATCCAAAGAGAAGGTTTAAAAACTGAATAAAAAACAAATGAGAAGTATTAAATGTTTCTTACTAGTTCTATTTGTTGTTTTTAATGGTTTTAAAATCCAAACCTCCTTTTTAAGTCTTGGATTTTCTTCTGCGCGGAAATGACGAAAGGGGAGGGAATTTTCCTCTTTTCATTGGTATAATAAGGGTATGATTTTCGCATTCATTGTAATGAGATTCTTTCGAAAGGCTATCATTCGCGCGGAAATGAAGAGGGGGGAATTCCACTTTTTTAGGAATGACAGAGGAAGATTTCCGTCTCTCCTAATGATATGCATTTATTTGCATTCGTTTGTTGTTTAATCGTGGTAATGACGTTAAAAGGGCGCGAATGACATAAAGTGTTTACTATGCATTCATAGAAACTAGCAGAGTGGGGGGATTATCGTACCATTGCGTTGCATATGCTTGCTTGTGAGAATAGGCATTGTTATTGGGACAATAAGGTTTACCATATCAATTTTATTTGTGGTTTAAAAGGGCGTGCGAGGAGGTGTAAAAAATTTTATTTATCGTTTTTTGTGTTAAAATAGCAAAAACGAAAGGGATAAAATACACATTGATAAACTTTTGCCAAGTATAAAGGCTAAACATATTGACATTGCTAAAGAGTTTGGCGTGTCTGTTCAAGCTATTAAAATCTAAGAATTAACAGCCCAAAAAAGCTTGGTTTGTTTCTTAATGAAGTAAGATACCGTAAACTTATTCGGATACTATGTGAAGAGTACGAATTAAGAAAAAAGGCGGGGGATTAAACTCTTGCTGTCTGCTTTATAATTTATACTCCTATTTTCTACATTTTAAATCAATGCCGATATTGGTTTTTGATTGAAACACTTTTGAATTTATCTGTTATTTTTCAAATTCCTGAAGTTTTGTCTTGTATTGTTGTATTTGATTTTCATTTATTTTTCTATCCTCTTTCAGAGCCTCTATATCGCTCATGATTCCCTCTTTCTCATGTTCTGATACAGTCGTTTTTAACATATCTTCAAGCTCTTTTATATAAATATTGTAAGTTTGGATTGATGTCTCTTCTTGTTGTATTTTTGTTTGTATATCATCTATGGCTTTCAATCTCGCCGCTTTTTCATCTTGACTCTCACAGCCTGTAAGAAAAAAACTCAACACTGCTGCTGCCAAAACTCCTAAAATGATTGATTTTTTCATTGAAAATCCTTTGTAAAATGAGGCATTATAACATATTTATAACGTAAATATTCACATGAGATAAGCCGTCAAACAAATATCTTTATGCCAATTTTCAGAATACGATAAAATGAAAGCAAGATAAAAAGCGGTGCAAAAACAGATTTGCTTAAACGGCGGGATTGCTATTCTTGATACGCGCCGATAGAGAGAATCTTTTCAAATCTCTTCTCAAGTCTTTCCACGTCGTCTATTTTGTCAAGTTCGCGCAAGGTGTTAATGATATAATTGCCAACGATTTTAACTGCATTGTCCTTATCTCTGTGCGCGCCTATCAAAGGTTCTTCTATCACGTCGTCTATAAGATTGAGATTTTTCAAATCCTCTGCGGTAATGCGCATGGCTTTTGTTGCGCTCTCCTGTTTTTCGGGGTCATTCCACAAGATAGCCGCGCACCCTTCGGGAGATATGACTGAAAACACCGAATACTTCATCATCGCAACTCTATCGGCTACGCCAAGCGCCAATGCGCCGCCGCTTCCGCCTTCACCTATGACAATGGAGATGGTTTTGGTTTTCAGTCTGCTAAGCTCATAAAGGTTTCTTGCTATCGCTTCACTCTGCCCGCGCTCTTCCGCGCCGATACCCGGATATGCGCCCGGAGTATCCACAAAAAAGACTATCGGGAGGTTAAATTTTTCAGCCAGCTTGCAGACTCTCAAAACTTTTCGGTAGCCTTCTGGATGCGGCATACCGAAGTTTCTACGGATTTTGTTTTTCGTGCCTCTGCCTTTCTGCTCGCCTATCATGACGATTTTGCGTTTTGCAAAAACTCCGACATAACAGACGATTGACGCATCATCGCCAAACGCTCTGTCTCCATGAATCTCATAATAATTTTGCAAAAGCGGACGCATATAATCTATGGCATACGGACGGTCGGGATGGCGCGCAAGCTGTAATTTCTGATAATCACTGAGGTTTTTATAAGTTTTTGCAACCTCTTTTTCAAGATTTTTCTGTAATATCTCAGCAGCATGCAAATCCTCTTTTATATTTGCCGTCAAAAGCTCTTCGCTTATCTGCTTGATATGCTTTTCAAATTCAAGATATGTTGCCAAACTTACTTCACTTTCTTGAAAATTATTACTCCATTTGTGCCGCCAAAGCCAAACGAATTACTCATGACACTTTGTATATCCGTGCGTCTTGCGACATTTGGGATATAGTCCAAATCGCACTCAGGGTCTTTTACCTCTTGATTTATCGTTGGCGGTAAAATACCTTCATCTAAAGCCATAATCGAGATAACAGCTTCAATCGTTCCTGCGGCTCCGAGGCAATGTCCTATCTGTCCTTTGGTAGAACTTACCGGAGGAGGATTTTTAAAGATTGATTTTATCGCCATAGTTTCGTACAAATCATTATATTTTGTGCTTGTTCCATGTGCGTTTATATAATCAACGCTTGTTAGTCCTGCCATTTTCAAAGCCGCCTTTATAGCGCGTTTTGCTCCTTCGCCTTCGGGTGCGGGCGTAGTTATGTGATTTGCATCTCCGCTTTCGCCAAAACCTGCCACTTCAGCATAAATTCTTGCGCCTCTTTTCAGCGCGTCTTCGTAAGTTTCAAGTACAAGCGCGCCAGCTCCTTCGCCCATGACAAATCCGTC
>JAISNG010000122.1 GCA_031276365.1 Campylobacteraceae bacterium
CACAACGACTTCGGCATCCGTTCTGCTATTTTTAAACTCTTCTACCTGTTTTTCAACCTCTTCTTGAACATACTCTAAAGACTCTACCGCCAAAGTCGCGTACGGCACGGTAACACCGAATGATATTGCATTTGCGTAAAGATAGACGATTTTAGAATTTGACTTGAGAAAATCTTTGATTTTGGAAGCGCTCATGGTGTATTGTCCGAGGTCTGTGGGAATAAGTATCTTTCCGTCTAATGGTTTATCGCGCGCAATAAATACAGGAACCCCGACTTTTTCAAGCACTTTTTTTGCTGTTGAACCCATATATACAACCGCATGAGATTTGCTCATGTTGCCCAAAATAACAAGGTCGACACCATGCTCTTTGACGGCTTTCAGGATAAGTTCCCAGCCGCTTGAAAAAGCTATGATGATATTTGTATTTTTGGCTCTAGAGTGTTTTTTGATATTCTCTTCAAGCTTCTCTTTTATTTTGTTTTCATCAATGTTTTTAGAGCTGAAAAAATCAAAAAACGGTGTTTCTATCGCATGCAAATATGTCAATTTTGCACCCATTCTTTTTGCCAGCTCTTCGGCTTTTTCTATCACATGTACATCGCTTTCATGCATGGCAAGAGCTGCGATTATATGTTTCATTTTTTGCTCCTTCAAAGAGATTAAATTGCTTTAGTATAACAAAAATAAGTTAAATAGCTCTTTTTTGGCTATAATATATGAAATTTTTTATAACAAGGGGTAATTATGCCGCTTTTGGACAGTTTTAAGATTGACCATACAAAGATGCCCGCTCCGTCTGTTCGCATTGCAAAGACGATGAAAACTCCAAAAGGAGATACGATAAACGTGTTTGATTTGCGTTTTTGCAAACCAAATAAAGAGATAATGAGCGCGAAAGGGATACATACGTTAGAGCATCTGTTCGCGGGATTTATGAGGGCGCATTTGAATAGCAAAAGTGTTGAGATTATAGATATTTCACCAATGGGATGTCGGACTGGATTTTACATGAGCCTTATCGGAAGCCCAAAAGAGTCCAAAGTGGCTGCGTCTTGGAAAGAGTCTATGGAGGATATACTGAAAGTCAAAAACAAAAAAGATATTCCCGAACTTAACGTCTATCAATGCGGCACATACAAACTACATTCGTTAAAACAGGCTCGTAAAATCGCCGCGAAAATTCTTAAAAAAGGAGTAGTAACGGTCAAAAACAGCGAAATAGAGTTAAAATTGACGGAAGAAAATGACAATAAATCCATATAAAATATTGTTTTAAATAGGAATTTAGCGCTTTGTCCACTCTAACTTTTTGCCGAAACCTAAACGGTTGTCGGTGAATTTTGCATAAGTTATGTCTATCTGCCACAAAGGTGGCATCAAAGCGGCGGCAAAAGGATAGAGAAGCAGATAGGTTTTTTTAGCTTTGCGTGAAGCTTTTTTTACCTCTCCTTCAAACTGAAGCCCGCGTATCAATCCGACCTCTTTTGTTTCAAGCGTTATCGTGCCGCTTACAAAGGGATTTTTCACGATATTTTTCATGTGGCGTGTGTTTTTGTCCGAAGCAAAAACAAATATATCTTCATAAAACGCATAAAAGCAGCTTGCAGACCACGTTTTGCCCTCTTCGTATGAACTTATATTTAAAATATGATGTTCTTTTATGAATGTTATTAATTCTTGATTCATTAAAACTCTTTTTTAAACCATAAAATATTTTACGCACTTCAAAATTGTTACGAACCGTTTTGCAGATTTTTTTCCTTGATAATGCGAAAAAGTTTCAAAAGCGATATGAAAAACGTTGTGATGGCTGGTCCTAATATCATTCCCCAAAAACCAAACGACGCAAGCCCTGCGATGATGGAGAAAAATATCAAAAGCGTGTTGAAATAAACCGGCGTTTTCAAAAGCAGTTTGTTTACGTATTTGATGATGAGAGGTTTTACGAAATTATCTACTGCGCCAATACCGACGAAAGAGTAGAGAGCTATTACTATCGCCGAGGTTGTATTGCCGTTTGAAAGCTCTATCAATGACAATGGAAGCCACACGAGTGCGCCGCCGATGATGGGTATCAAGGAGGCAAAACCGTACAGTATGCCGAGCATCAATCCGTCGTATCCGTAAGCTATACCTATGAAGGCAAACAAAACCCCCTCCAAAATAGCCGTCATAATGATGGAGTAAAATACTACGCTCATAACATTTGCCACTTCAAAAAATATGTTGTTTGCCTCTTGAGTTGATATTGGCATTGCACTTTGAAAATAGACGCTTAGAGTTTTGCCGTAATAGGTCGCAAAGAAGAAAAATATAACTATCAAAACCATATCTTTTAAAAAACCAGCGCTCATTTTGCCGATAAATGTTGTCGCTGATACCGCTTTAGCTGCTATTTCTGCCTTATCTAAATTTGCAAAATAGCTGTCTATATTAGGTTCAAGAAAGTTTAACGACTGTGGCAGTGAAAATTGTATGTTTGAAAGGAAATTTACAACTTTTTCTACAAAATCATAATTTACATGAATGAGTGAATTTGTAAGAGTCGTAGCCGCGTAGCCTATCGGTGCGAAAAAGAGCAAAAGCAGTATCAGCGTTGTCAAAACCGCAGACAAAAGAGGGATTTTCACAAACTTTTGCACAAAAATATTTATACTGCTCATAGCAACAGCCAAAAGTGAAGCTATCGTTATATCCAGCAAAAACGGAGAGTATAACTTAAACATGCCGTAAAGCGTCAAAATAAAAACAGATAAAATAAACAAGCGGTTGCTGTTAGCGTTCATCGGTATCCTTAAAAAGCCCCATGTTTAGAGGCGAGAGTTTAAAAAGGTCGTAACATTTCGGAGTTGCAATACGCCCGCGCGCCGTTCTTTCAATAAATCCCATAGATATCAAATAAGGTTCTATCACATCTTCCACCGTTCCCTCATCTTCACTTAACGCCGCCGCTATGGTGCTTAAACCGATAGCGCGTCCTTTTGCCTCAAGTAAAATACGCAAAAACTTTATATCCATCTCGTCAAATCCCTGTTCATCTACGCCAAGTTCGTCAAGTCCGTATTTTGCGCGCTCTTTAGATATATTCTCTTCATTGTGTATCTGTGCAAAATCGCGTATTCGCTTCAAAAGCCTCAAAGCGATTCTTGGCGTGCCTCTGCATCTTTTTGCCATCTCATGCGCGGCATCTTCTTTGCATGCAAAGTTGAGTTTTAAAGAGGCTTTTCCGATTATTTTACCAAGTTCGCTTTGCGAATAAAACTGAAGCCTGAAATGCATGCCAAATCTATCCCTCAAAGGCGAGCTTATCATCCCAGCTCTTGTTGTAGCGCCTATGAGCGTAAAACGTGGCAAATCTATCTTTATCGTCTGCGCTGCTGGTCCGCTTCCTATGATAATATCAAGCCTGAAATCCTCCATAGCAGGATACAAAATCTCCTCAATGGCAGGTGAGAGTCTGTGAATCTCGTCTATAAACAGTACATCTCCTTCTTGTAGATTTGTCAAAATCGCCGCCAAATCGCCGCTTTTTTCTATCATCGGAGCGGCTGTTATTTTGATATTTGCGTTCATCTCCGAAGCTATCAGATACGCAAGAGTGGTTTTGCCAAGCCCTGGAGGTCCAAAAAAAAGCACATGGTCAAGACTTTCGCTTCTTCTTTTGGACGCTTCTATAAATACTTGAAGATTTTTTTTGATTTTATCCTGTCCGATATAGTCGTTCCATGATTTTGGGCGCAGAGTGTTTTCATACTCGTTGTCAAACTTTATCTTCTCTATCTCAACAACTCTTTCCATATTTTCACTTAATAGATAAATTCATCATCGGGAAACTTTCCGCTTTTTACGTCATTTGCGTATTGTTCTACCGCTTTTTTGACAAGAACGGCGCCTTCCAGATAACGTTTAACAAATTTTGGCTTGAATTCTTCAAAAAATCCCAGCATGTCGCTCCAGACAAGTACTTGTCCGTCTGTATATCTGCCTGCGCCTATACCTATAGTCGGTATTTTCACAGCTTCCGTTACAGCTTTGCCCGCTTCCTCTTTTACGCCCTCTACCACAATGCAAAATGCTCCCGCATCCTCTATGGCGCGTGCATCGTCAATCAGTCTTTGAGTATCTCCGCTTACTTTGCCTTTTATTTTAAATCCGCCTTCGCTCCTTGCAAACTGCGGCATAAGCCCGATGTGTCCGACAACTGCTATGGAGTTATCAACAAGAGTTTTTATGATGTGCGCTCTCTCTTTGCCGCCCTCGATTTTCACGGCATGTGCGTCTGTTTGTTGATAGATTTTGGAGGCATTTTGCAAAGCAATTTTTTCATCAGTGTATGAAGCAAACGGCATATCGGTAATCACAAATGTATTTTTTGCCCCTCTTAAAACGGCTTTTGTGTGGTAAATCATCATCTCCAAATCCGCACTCAAAGTATCTTTTTGCCCGTTAAAGCTGTTATTCATACTGTCGCCAACCAGTATCATATCAGTCCTTCCATCAAAAAGCCGTGCAAAAAGTGCGTCATAAGCGGTGATTACGACAAGTTTTTCACTGTTTTTGGCATTTTTTACAGAAGTTATCGTTCTCATGGTAACTATCCTCCATCTTTTGGCGGGAAAATTTTAAATTTTAAATGTTACAATTATATCCATAAAAAACAGCAAAAGAGTTAAAATCCTAAAACTGTATATGCTTAAATGGAGATAAATTGAAACAGTTAGTTGCGTATATAACGGCAGGGTATCCTGATGTAAATTTTAGTATTGATGCAGCTTTGGCGCTAAAGCAAGCTGGAGCGGACATCATAGAACTCGGAGTGCCGTTTTCAGACCCTGTGGCTGACGGAGCGGTGATAGAAGAAGCGAACTTGAAAGCCTTGAAAGAGGGCTTCAAAGTAGAGCGGATTTTTGAAATCTCCAAAAAAATTGCGCCCGAAATCTCAACATACTGGATGGGATATTTCAACCCTTTTTATCATAAGGGAATCGACTATTTTGCCGCAAAAGCAAGAGAGTATGGAACGAGTGGATTTATCATTCCAGATTTGCCATCTGAAGAAGCCGCGCCGTATAAACATCTTTTGGAGGGAATGGGATTGAACCTAATTGACTTCATAGCTCCCACACACACTAAAGAGAGAATAGCTAAAATCGCAAAAAACTCCTTAGGCTTTATCTACCTTGTGGCTTACGCAGGCATAACAGGAAGCGCGGCATCAGAGGATTTGAGCCAAATCGTCAAAGAGATAAAAGAGTGTACCGATACGTCGGTATTTGTTGGTTTCGGCGTCAATGAAAAGAGCGCCAAAGCTAAAGCTAAAGATGTAGACGGCGTGATTGTTGGAAGCGCGTTTATAAAAATACTTTTAGATGATACCTTGACTAAAACACAAAAAATAGATAAAATTGCGCTCCTTGCCCGCAATATCAAAGAGATAATCAATGAATAAAACGGGTTTTTGGGAGTGACTTGGCTTCGACAGGAGCAGGTTTGGCTTGACGGCATGCCGCTTTGAACAGAGCGCAAAAAGTTCATTAAATTTAGACGCAAATAACAAAAATTTCGCTCCCGCTTACGCTAAAGTCGCGTAAGTTTTATCCTTAAAGGGAGGCTTTGCACCGTGGATGCTATCTAAACGGATTTAGCAAGGCTCAAAAATAGATAGCTTGATTTGACGCGCAGCTGCCGTTAAATTGAAATTTAAGCTTGCGCTTTTGTGTAGTTTTCGCGGATTGAGTGAAGCAGAGGCAAAGATAAAATCAATCCTTCTAAGCATGTAGAAATCAAGCAGGGTCTGTTTTTGGACAGGGGTTCAATTCCCCTCACTTCCACCAAAAATTCATTCGTACTCATTCAAATTCATTCAATAAACGCCCATCAAATCGCGGTTTTTGCTCTTTTTTGTTCGTACTCTTTCGCGCTCTTTTATGCTTTTTCAAAAATTTTAAGGGTAATAATAAGGTACACTATATATAATTTCAAAAATAGTTACCCTTAAAAACCTAAACAAGTGTTGTAATTCCCAGAAGTATTTATATATAATGCAAAGAATAGTTACCCAAATTATGTAATAAGAGAATTATTTTCCCTAAAATTTATGGTAAAATTTAAAAATTATAAATGAGTTATCAATGTCTATGGATGGATTTAGGAGATTTTCTTGGTGAAAAAATACAAAAAGCATATGGAACAAATGCAAAATTCACAGAAGTGCTGCGCAAAAACGGAATAGAAAAAACCGAAGATGCTGTTAAAAAATGGCGACAAGGCAATAGCGTGCCAAAAGTCGGCGAGCTTAAAGCTATATCAAGAACTCTTGGGATAGAAATACAAGAATTATTTGAAAGACCTATCTCTAATGACACAATAGAATCAAAGAATAAGGGATATAACATGAAAAAACTGCAATTTTTAATAAAAGAAGCTTGAGAAAATTATAGAAATGCGCTATAACGACGAACAAGAATTTATCCAAGCATATAATCAAAAATTCAATACTAACTTAGATGCAGCAACAGTTAAAAACTGGACTGATCCAAAAATAGAAACAAGGATTACAGTTGGTGAAGTAAAAAATCTTACTGAGTTATTTGAGCCGCCAAAATCACGCAGCATTATAAAGCCAAAGGGAAGTAAAAATCTTACTGAGTTATTTGATGTCATAATAAGTGAATTTTCCAATAAAACTAAAGATATTGGGCTTATTTTGAAAGATATGGAAAGATAGCTTAAGTAATATAGCAAAATCGATGAAAGAGCCATTTAAAGGTATAGAAGTTTTGCTGAAAGAATTAACAACAGGGATAACAGAACAAATTGATTATGTAACCGATGATGTTTTACAAATTCCCGTTATATCATACAAGGCATCTGCTGGCACAAGTTCCGATATTGAAGATATAGAGGTGTTTGACATATTAAAGACAATGCCGATTTCACCTCTTTATTTTAAGACTTCACAAAAAGTTGAAAATTTACGAGTTATCCAAGTGGACGGACATAGTATGACACCAATATTATATCATGACAGCCATGTTATATTTAATATTACACAAAACGAATATGCTGGTGACGGATTGTATGTAATTAATTTTCGGAATATCCTTATGGTTAAACTGTTACAAGTAAGCAACAAAGGCGCATTGAGAATTATTTCTGCTAATAAAGATTATGAAAGTTATGAGACAGACATTGATGACCAAAGTGTATTTCGGATATTTGGCAAAGTAGTAAAAATTATTATATAATACAAAAAAACTTAAACAGTTAAATATGGGTAGACTGTTGGATAAAAAGGAACAAAAAGATGAAAAAGCATCTATTTTTTTTGGTTATATTGTTATTTTTAAATGGTTGTGATGCCAAAAAAGACAATATTGACACACATAAAGCGGCGTGCGAAACAGGCAATATAAGCAGTTGTAACTATGTGGCAGAATCCTATGAACGCGGGGACAATGGACTAAAAGTCAGTTATGAAATGGCAGAACAATATTTTTTGAAAGCTTGCAACATGCAAGACGCATTTGGATGCGTCAGAGTAGCGAATATTTATTATTTTGGTTTTCTCGGTGATGATAATAGGCTTGCATCAGAGCCATATTATACAAAAGCACTTGAATATTATACAAAAGCTTGCGCAAAAAAAGATATGAAAAGCTGTGGAATAGTTGGTGATATATATTCAGATGGCAGAGGTATTCCTAAAAATGAGTTTTCCGCATTATCGTTTTTTGAAGCAGCTTGTGATGGTGGCGAATTCGGATACTGCTATAGGACAGGTTCTTATTATATAGATGGCAAAGGAACGTCTAAAAATATCACAAAGGGATTGGAATATTGGAACAAAGCTTGTGCAGGAGCAGAAACAGGATATGCTTGTTACGAAATAGGTAAAGCCCATTATACAGGTGAGATTATCCCAAAAAATATGGTTAAAGCTAAAGATTTTTTTAAAAAAGGATGTGAGCGAAGCAAATTTAATGGGTGTGAAGAACTTAAGAGATTAGATGCTTTTGGAGATCATCTCCACTTGGTAGCAGATGCGGAGTTTTTCATACACTCTTTTTATGATATAAATTATAAAATATATGGAGATAGAGAACATGTATGTGAAAGTAAGGCACATAATGAGTTATTTTTGGTAAGATGCTATCCAAAAGGTTCTAATTACATAGGCAATGTCTTTGTTGTAGAGATTAATAATACAACTATTAATGGTTATGAATTAAAAGCCACAAACGAAATAGCATTTAACTCGTTAGGTGGGCTTATAAAACGATATAAAAAAGATATCCCCGTAAGTGAATTGATTAAGATTTTTTGATGATTAATAACCATAAAACGATATTGTGCATATTATTACTGCCTGTTGTATTGTTTGCCCTCGCTTCCACCATTTTACATAAAATATATAGATTTCACATTCTGCATTAAACTTGTGCCGTTGTGCAGAGCTTTTTACAGTATAATTGCAAAAAGGAGTCAGCATGAACATCAAAAGTACTGTAACTTTAAGCAACGGCGTAAAAATGCCGCGATTTGGTCTTGGCGTATGGCAGATAAGTGATGAAAAAGATGCCGCAAACGCCGTACATGAAGCGTTAAAAGCAGGCTATGTGTTAATAGACACTGCCGCCGTTTACGGCAATGAAAAGGGTGTCGGCGAAGGGCTGAAAGGTTTTCGCAGAGATGAATTTTTTATCACTACAAAAGTCTGGAATGACGAGCAAGGCTATGATGCGGCTTTGAGAGCGTGCGAAGAGAGCCTGAAAAAACTTGAGCTTGATTTTGTGGATTTGTACCTTGTGCATTGGCCTGTACTTGGGAGATTTACCGATACTTGGCGTGCTATGGAGCGGCTTTATGAAGAGGGTTTGACGCGCTCTATCGGCGTGAGCAACTTTGCGGAATTTCACATACTTGAGATTTACAAGAGCGCCCATGTTCCGCCTATGGTCAATCAAATAGAGATTTCGCCGTTTATCACGCAGACAAATCTGCGCGCATTTTGCGCACAGGAGGGTATCGCTGTTGAAGCTTATTCGCCGCTTGGACGCGCTAAAATATTAAGAGATTCACAACTTGTCAAAATAGGCTTAAAACATAGCAAAACTCCCGCACAAATTATCTTAAGATGGCATTTGCAAAATGATATTATTCCGATACCAAAATCCTCTCATGTACAGCGCATCAGGGAAAATGCGGATATTTTTGATTTTGAACTCAGCGCTGAGGAGATTAAAACCATAAGCGCACTCAACCAAAACAAGCATGCGATAAAACAGACGTTTTTTAACTTTGACGAACACGGCAGTGTTATATTGTGAAAAACTTCGCAAAACAAAACATATAAGAGAGACAGGTTGTAAAATAAAATATCAAATATCGTGTTTTGCTGACAACAAGCGCTCTTAGTTATCTTTTTCGGCGCAGAAGTTTCTATGATTGCTATTTAATCAAATTTTGATATAATCCCGCTTATTTTTTATAGGATTTCTCATGAGAAAAATATTATTATTTTTTGTTTTTGGCTGTGTGTGTATGCTTTTTGCGCAACAAGAGGAGATTACGATAAAAGCTACGGGCGAATTTGCAAAAGAGTTAAAAGAGTTGATGGAAAAGTACCAAACCAACGATGTAAACGGCACTATAGAGATAATTAACGAAAATAAAAGCGCATCGGCAGATACGCGAGAGAGTGCGGAAAATGAAGAGCCTTTAGAGGCAGGCGAAGCTGGTAATGAGATAGTTCTGATAGACGATGTTTCACATATAAACGCAACGGCACAATCCAACGAAAAAGAGCAGAAGGGATTTGGCATTACAGACATGCTTTTTGGCAAAAAAGAGATAAATGGAAATTTGACGCAGGGAGAAAATTTATATAAAAAAAGCTGTGCGTCCTGTCATGGAGAAAAAGCTGAAAAAAGCTCGTATCTGAGCGCGCGGGATTTGATAACTTTAAACAAAGAAGAGATAGCCGACCAGCTTAAAAATTACAAAAGAGATTCGGGATACGGCGGGACTTCGGGGCTTATCATGAGAGTGCGTGCTATGATGCTCAGTGAAAGCCAGATAAACGATATTGCGTCGTATATAGAATCACTCAAATAACAGGCTTAAGTATTTTAAAGTTAAGCTTGTGTAGTATAAAGACTTATTTTAACAAAGGAGAACAATATGAATAAATTCATATCTGTTATAGCGGCAGCCGCGCTTGTTGGCATGCTTTCGGCAAAAGAGATAAAAATAGGCGCTATTATGCCTATGAGCGGAGCTATAGCCGCTTACGGGCAGACGGCATATGAAGGGTTGTCTTTGGCAAACAAGCTGGAGCCGACTCTGAAAAACGGCGATACGATTAAAGTGATTCTTGTTGATACCAAAGGCGATAAGGTAGAGACTGCAAATGCCGCTTCAAGGCTCATAACCTCTGAAAAAGTTGCGGCGATAGTTGGAGAACTTATCAGTACAAACACAGACCAGCTTGCTTCCATAGCTGAAAAATCAAAAATCCCCGTAGTAGCTCCTGCCGCTACAAACGACAGATTGACGCTCAAACGCGAATTTGTAAGCCGCGTGTGTTTTACAGATTCGTTCCAAGGAGAAGTCGTAGCAAACTATGCTTACAGCGCTTTGGGACTGAAGAGCGCTGTAATCATCATAGATGAAGGACAGGTTTATTCTATAGGCTTGGGCAAGACATTTAAAGATGCTTTCGTGAAAAACGGCGGCAAAATCACAAAACAGTTTTACATAACTGCAGGCAGCAAAGACTTTAAAGCCATTGTTGCGCAGATAAAGAGCCTCAATCCCGACATGATATTTTTACCGCTGTATCATCCTGAAGCTTCAATGATAGCTATCCAGTCAAAAGAGATAGGGTTGAATAAACCAATGTTTTCGGGAGACGGTGTTGCAAATCCTACATTTTTGGAACTTGGCAAAAGCGCGGTAGAGGGATATATGTTTACCGATACGTTTGATTACGGCGCGCCTCCGACAAAACGCTCTGAAGAGTTCATAAAAAAGTATGAAAAAGCCACAGGCAAAAAAGAGATGGCTTCATTTACCGCTCTTGGCGCGGACGCTTACTTTTTGATAATAGATGCTATGAACAAGTGCGAAAATCCCGAAGACGGCGTATGCGTCAATAAACAGATAAAATCTGCCAAAGGTTTTGAGGGCGTGAGCGGCGTTATAAATATGCTTCCAAGCGGCGACCCTGTGCGCTCTGCGGTTATCAAAGAGGTAAAAGAGGGTAAATTTATATACAAAGCGACGGTCAATCCGTAAAATTTTAAAAATACAGGCTCGGCACGTTTGAGCCTGTATTTTGCAGATTTATATTTATTGCGGCGTCAATCTCGGTTGTCGGCGTTATAAATATCAGGAGTATTTTTTGGATTTTATAACTTTTATGCAACAAATGTTAAACGGCTTTAGTCTGGGCAGCATGTACGCGCTTATAGCTGTCGGATATACGATGGTTTACGGAGTTTTGCGGCTTATTAATTTCGCGCATGGCGATATTATGATGGTCGGCGCGTTTTTGTGTTATTTTGGTATGGCTGTGTTTGGGCTGCCATTTTTTGCGGCGGCGGTTATGGCGGTTTTGGGCGCATGCGCTCTTGGCGTTTTAACAGACAAAATCGCCTACAAACCTCTGCGCGAAGCCCCGCGTATTTCACTTTTGATAACAGCCATCGGCATCAGCTATTTTTTGGAAAATATCTTTAACGTACTTTTCGGCGGAGTTCCGAAAGGCTTTTTGGTTCCTTCATACATGAGCAAGGTTATCACGGTTTCTGGGCTTACATTCTCTATGTCGGCTCTTTTGGTACCGATTATTACGATATTTTTGCTCATGATAATCTTATATGTGCTCTTTAAAACCAAATACGGCGTGGCGATACGCGCACTCGCATTTGATGTAAAAACCGTTAATCTCATGGGCATAGATGCAAACAAAATCATCATGCTGGTTTTTGCGATGGGAAGCTCGTTAGCCGCTGTAGGCGGTATATTTTGGGCATTGAATTATCCGTCAATCGATCCCATGATGGGAGTTTTGATAGGACTTAAAGCGTTTGCCGCAGCCGTTGTCGGCGGTATTGGAAGCGTTACGGGAGCGGTTTTGGGAGGTTTTATCATAGGTTTTACGGAAGTCGTGGTAATCGCATTTTTTCCCGAACTTGGCGGTTATAAAGATGTTTTTGCGTTTATATTTTTGATATTTGTTTTACTCTTCAAACCGACAGGCATACTTGGCTATAATTTTGAAAAGAGCAGGTTTTGATATGAGACTTGTCAATATTGCTTTGTTGTTGATTGCCGTCGGTTTTATATTGATTGCGCCTGATATTTTTGACGAATATACGATACGCATTTTGAGCAATATAGCTATTTTTGCCATTTTGGCGGTAAGTTACAATCTCATAAACGGCGTAACGGGGCAGTTTTCGTTAGAACCAAACGGCTTTGTTGCGATAGGTGCGTATGTAGCGGCATTGATGCTTTTAAGTACGGACGAAAAGATATATCAATTTGTTCTGGAAGAGCCGAGTGCGTTTGTTTTGTGGATAAATTCGGGATTTGTAACTGCGCTGATTTTTGCGGGGCTTGCGGCATGTGCGCTTGCTCTTATGCTTGCTTTTCCCGTGTTTCGCGTCAGAGGCGATTATCTTGCTATCGTAACTTTGGGATTTGGATTTATCATACAGATTTTTGCGATAAACAATCCGCAGATTACCAACGGTTCTTTAGGCTTAAACGATATACCTGAACATGCAAACTTTTATTGGGTAGGTTTTACGGCTCTGCTTGCGGTTATTTTGATTTTAAATATCGTAAATTCAAAATACGGGCGTGCCATGAAAGCTGTGCGCGACGATGAAGACGCGGCAGAAGCTATGGGCGTAAATACGTTTAAGATTAAAACGACGGCCTTTTGTACAAGCGCTTTTTTTGAAGGTGTCGGCGGCGGACTTTTGGCTGTCTTTTTGACGACTGTATCGCCTGACCAGTTTACATTTTTTCTTACATTTCAACTGCTTATCATTATAGTGCTTGGCGGACTTGGAAGCACTACAGGCGCGGTCATAGGTACGATTTTGGTTATAGGCGGCAGCGAATGGCTGAGATTTTTGGACGAATCTATGAATATCTTTGGATACACAACTCCCGCGATGCCAGGGCTTAGAATGGTTGTTTTCTCCGTCATGCTCATACTTGTTATGTTGTTTGCAAGACGTGGATTGCTCGGCAGCGGCGAAGTAAGCGATATTTTGAAAAAAATCAAAAGAAAAAGACAATGATACTTGAGATAAAAAACATAACGAAAAATTTCGGCGGCGTGAATGCGATAAGCGATACCTCTTTTTGCGTTGAAACAGGGCAGATTTTTGGTCTTATCGGTCCGAACGGCGCTGGTAAGACTACAATGTTCAACATCATCACAGGCAATTACAAGCCGACATCAGGCATTGTGGAACTTGATAATGAGGTCATATCGGGACTCAAACCGTACAAAATCGTACGCAAAGGCATAGCGAGAACTTTTCAAAACATACGGCTTTTTAGCTCCATGAGCGTTATGGAAAATGTGCTTATAGGTTTTGATTTTCATGCAAAATATACATTTTTTGAAGGAATGTTCAAACTACCGCGGTTTTTCAAAGCGGAAAAAGAGATAAAAACCAAAGCGTTGAAAATATTGGAATATCTCGGCTTGGAAATGCTTAAAGATGAGAGCGCCGTAAGTCTTAGTTACGGACAGCAGCGCAAAGTGGAGATAGCGCGTGCGCTTGCGACAAGTCCAAAACTTCTGCTGCTTGACGAGCCTGCTGCGGGAATGAATCCTGCCGAAACAAAAGAGCTGGCATCTTTACTGCAAAGAGCTAAAGAGGATTTTAACCTTGCTCTTTTGCTTATAGAGCATGATATGAAATTTGTAAATCAGCTTTGCGATAGAGTTTTGGTGCTGGATTACGGCAAATCAATATGCGAAGGCACGCCCTCTGAGGTCATTAATCATAAAGACGTAGTAGCGGCGTATCTGGGGGATTTTATAGATGGTTGAAGTTAAGGATTTGCACGTATATCATGGATTGATAGAAGCGGTCAAGGGGATAAGTTTTAAAGTTGAAGCAGGCAGTATCGTTTCGCTTATCGGCTCAAACGGAGCGGGCAAAACATCAACTCTCAATGCACTTTTGAACAGTGTCAAAAAAAAAGGCGAAGTAGTTTTCGGCGGATACGACACAAGAAAACACAAAACTTACAATCTCGTCAAAAACGGCATGGCGTTAGTGCCTGAGGGCAGGCGCATTTTTGTCAATCTCACGGTAGAGGAAAATCTGCGCATAGGCGCGTTTAACAATGATGATAATTACGAAGAGTTAAAAGAGGTTATGTACAAACTCTTTCCGCGCATTAAAGAAAAACGTCATCACATGGCGGTTACTTTAAGCGGCGGCGAACAGCAGATGCTGGCTATATCGCGCGCTTTGATGAGCGAACCGAAACTTTTGATGCTTGACGAACCGAGCCTCGGACTTGCGCCGAAAATAGTCGGCGAAGTGTTTGAGACTATCGTCAGACTGAAAAATGAAGGGATAACGATACTTCTTGTAGAGCAAAACGCTTTTGCGGCTTTGAAGATAAGTGATTACGCATACGTTCTGGAAAACGGCAAAATCGTCATGGAGGGCATCGCCTCCGCAATGACGGGCAATGACATGATAAGAAAAAAATATCTTGGCGGATAGCTGCCGTTGTTAATAAAAATAAGGTTGATTTATGAAAATAGTTGAAAAAATTTCAAAGGCATTTTTCTCAATGTGGTTTATGGCGGTTTTGCTGATTGTTTTTGCACTCGCCTGTGCCGCAGCGACATTTATAGAAAACGACTTCGGAACGGAGAGCGCATGGGCGCTTGTTTACGGCGCGAAGTGGTTTGAGATAGTGCAGCTTTTTTTAGCGTTCAATCTTGCTTATAATATTTTGCATTTCAAACTCTGTACAAAAGAGAAATTCGGCGCATTTATCTTTCATGCGAGCTTTCTTGTTATCCTTTTGGGTTCGGCTTTGACGCGTTACGGCGGATATGAAGGGACATTGCACATAAGAGAAAATGAGAGCGGCAGTATAGTCAAATCATCAGAATCATTTGTGCAGGTTCAAGCTTTCAAGGACGATAAGATTTATGGCATGGAGCATAAGCAGTTTATCTCCAAAATCGGCTCAAATGATTTTAACTTTTCTTTCAGCGTCGGCAAGGAAGCCGCGCGCGTAACTTTTAAAGAATATATACCAAATGCCGTCAATACCATACAAGACGATGAAGACGGCGAACCGCTTATAGCCATTGTCCTCTCCAAAGGCGAAAACAGAGCCGAGGTGATACTGCGCGAGGGCGAAGCGGCGCAGAGCGATGAGGCGATATTTGCATTTAACAAAAAGATAGAAAACGTCTCAAAACCGCTTGTGAGATTTATCATAGAAGAGGAGGGCGGATTTTCACTCTTGTCAAGCGAAGAGCTGGGCTGGTTTAAGATGAGCGACGGAACGGCGGGCAGATATAAAAAGGGCGAAAAAGAGCCGTTTGACGATAAACATCTTTATACCATCAAAGATATGAATTTTGCCGCGAAATATATCGGACTTAAAGGCAGGGAAAAACTCGTAAGCGGCGAGATTACGCCGCAGACAACGCTCATGTACACGGACGCTTTGGTCGTAACGCTTACTTATAAGGATATTTCAAAGGATATCGTTCTGAGAGGACGCGGCAAAGGTTACAGCGGCACAAGCGCGCATGCAGTGATAGACGATACCATGTTTGCACTCAAATGGGGTTCTGTAGAGTTTGCTCTGCCGTTTTCCATCTATCTCAATGATTTTCAGCTTGAAAGGTATCCAGGTTCAAATTCGCCCTCGTCATACGCAAGCGAAATAACGCTTAACGACGGTAACTTTACGATGGATTATCGTATCTACATGAATCACGTCTTAGACCACAAAGGATACCGCTTTTTTCAGGCTTTTTATGATGAAGATGAGAAAGGTACGATACTTGCTGTCAATAAAGACCCAGGCAAAATACCAACTTACATAGGATATTTTTTACTGAGTCTTGGACTGCTTTTAAACCTCTTTAATCCGAAAAGCAGATTTAGAAAGTTAGCCTCCATGGTACATAACGATATGAGCGTAAAACACGTCCGTAAAAATGCCTCCTCCATACTTTTGTTGCTTTTGGCTTTTGGTTTTGCTTTTACGCCGCTGTGCGCAGGTGATGCAAAAACTCATGCGGAAAAATTCGGTACAATACTTGTTCAAGGTTTGGACGGGCGCATATATCCTGCCGACACGACTGCGCGCGAAGTTTTAAGCAAACTCTACCGCAAAGACTCCTATAATGGTTTAAATGCAAATGAAGTGCTGTTCGGGATAATGTCCGATTTTCAAAAATGGTACGGCGAGCCTGTTATTAAAGTATCCCACAAGGAACTTCAAAAACTTATCGGTATCAGCGGCGATTATGCATCGGCGGCAGACTTTTTTGATGATGAGAAAAATTACAAACTCATGCAAGCCTCCGAAATTGCAAACCGTAAAAAAGAGAGCGAACGAACGCAGTTTGATAAAGATGTGATAAAAGTGGACGAGCGTCTCAATATCCTTTACGCTGTTTTTAACATGGATATTTTGCGTATAGCGCCCAAAGCGGGCGATGATAAATGGTACTCCATCAACGACGCCGTTATGAGTTTTCCTGCCGAAGAGAGTGAAAACATACAGATGGTATTCGGCTTCTACTTTAACGCCGTTGAAATGGCAAAAGAGAACGGCAATTGGAGCGCGGCAGATAAAATGATAGACGTCATCAAAGATTATCAGATTAAAGTCTCGCCAAACGGGTTGATTCCGAGTGAAAACAGGATAAAAGCCGAACTTTTTTTCAATAAGGTAAAAATTTTTGACAGAATATATCCGATATATCTTGTGAGCGGTTTAGTGCTGCTGCTGTTTGTTTTTGTACGTATGGCGGCGTCTAGGTTTAATATCAAACCCGTCATAAAAGGCGTTTTTATCTTAAATATCGCGGCTTTTGCACTTCACACGTTTGGTCTTGCGCTCAGATGGTATGTTGCCGAACATGCTCCATGGAGCAACAGTTATGAGAGTATGATATATATAGCGTGGGCGATAGCGCTTGCGGGACTTTTCTTTTCGCGCACTTCTGTTATCTCCATGTCGCTCTCTTCAGTTATGGCAGGCATCACGCTCTTTACGGCGCATCTAAGCTGGCTTGACCCGCAGATAACCAACTTAATGCCCGTACTCAAATCGCACTGGCTTACGATACATGTTTCTATTATTACGGCAAGTTATGGATTTTTGGGACTTTGCGCGCTGCTCGGATTTTTTGCGGTTACACTCCATATCATCAAAGGTTTTGTCAAAAACGGCTCTCAAGTTAAAGAGATACAGAGCAATATAACCGAAGCCGTGAGAATCAACGAAATGTCCATGATACTCGGTTTGTCGCTTTTGATAGTCGGCAATTTCCTCGGCGGCGTCTGGGCAAATGAGAGCTGGGGCAGATATTGGGGCTGGGACCCGAAAGAGACATGGGCGCTTATATCTATCTTGATTTACGCTGCGGTTGTACATTTTAGATTTATACCGTTTTTAAACGGGCAGTTTGCGTTTTCAGTTGCGTCAATTTTTGGCTATTTTTCCATTATCATGACCTATTTCGGCGTCAATTTTTATCTCTCGGGTATGCATTCGTACGCCTCGGGAGACCCTATACCGATACCGACATATGTATATATTACTGTGATTGTTTTGGTTTTGACGGTTATTTTGGCTCTAATCAAAAAAGGCGATAGTAAAAAGCTATAACAGGACTTTTTGCAAAAACGGGTTAAGTCCGCGCGGCGGATTTAATCTCGTCCATTTTTTTATAACTGTAAATCAGACTAAAGATAATCACTATTAAAAGTGCGTTCAAAACAAAGCATATTGTATCGTAAGGCTCCTGCATAACGCCGTTATGGATTTACCACTCTAAACAGCCTCTCATAGTCAATTATTTCAAATACTTCAAAACAATAGCTAAAAGTGCGCCCGCAGATATTAAGAGTTTCATAAAACCCTCCCGCAATAATTAAAATCATACTAAAAGCAGATTTTTTAATTAATTACAGTATTACGATAAAAATTTGGATTTTGAGTATAAAAGTGGCGCGACGGACGGGACTTGAACCCGCGACCCCCTGCGTGACAGGCAGGTATTCTAACCAGCTGAACTACCGCCGCACCGAAAAAGTGGTGGTCGCTATAAGACTCGAACTTATGACATCCACCTTGTAAGGGTGGCGCTCTACCAACTGAGCTAAGCGACCTTTAAAATCTCTTATAAAAGCGTCGTTTTTAGGTAAATTATTGTGCCTCAAATTACCTTAAAAACTACAAAACAGAACCAAACCTCTCTCACTGATTGGCAAAATGGCGACCCTTAGGGGATTTGAACCCCTGTTGCTGCCGTGAGAGGGCAGAGTCCTGGGCCACTAGACGAAAGGGTCTTTCAAAAAACAATGGTGACCCGCGAAGGATTTGAACCTTCGGCCACCTCCTTAAAAGGGAGATGCTCTACCAGCTGAGCTAGCGGGTCAAAAAACAAAGAGTGAAATTATATGTAAAAAAAATACCTTTGTCAAGAAAAAAGAGCTTAATTTGATAATTTTTTTTCAAAGCCGATTTTGGCGCACTTTTTAAGGCTTGACAATTTGATTTTAAGAAAAATGTCAATATAATGCAAAACTTAAATATGTATTTGGAGAGGAGTTATACATGAGGATTAAAATCAGTTTTGTCAGCGCTTGTCTGTTTGCAGGTTCGGCTCTATTTGCGGATTCTGCAACTATCGCGGACGCACTTAAAAAAGGAAAAATAAACGGCGAATTTGGCGTTTATGGCGAATATGCCGATGGGGATATCACAGAAAGTGGTTTTACATCGGGTTCTTTTAATTTAGGTTACTCTACAGATTCGTTTCGCGGTGTTAAACTGTCTGTAGGTTCACGCGCAAATCACGCTTTTTGGGAAAATGGAGACAATGATTACGACTCCAACACAAAAGCGATTTTGCATACGGCAAATATTGCATACTCTCACCCGTATGTTGATGTAGTATTTGGACGTCAGGAGATAAATCTCAATTGGGCAAGTGATTTTCATGAAGCTTTAGTCGGCGTTATTAAAACAGTTCCCAATACTTCAATCATCGTAGGCTATACGCAAAGAAGAGCAGAGGCAGATTATGATGCTCCTTTGGCAGCTTTTAGCGAACTTGGCGGAGACGGCGCTTTTGTTGTAGATGCAAAATACAGCGGTATTGAAGGATTGGTCATAAACCCATTTATTTACTATGCTAATGATGTGGCAACTTGGATAGGCACTAGAGCTGATTATAATAAAGCGTTTCCGAATTTCTCTGTAGGCGTTACTGCGCAATATACGCAAAGTAGTGAGGATGCAGGCGATGACGGCTCATTTTTGCATCTTGAGGGGAGAGGTTCATTTACCGGCGTAAATGCAAAACTTGGCTTTATAAAAACAGATAAAAACGGCGGCATAGGAAGCATAGCTGCTGCAGGAGAAAATGTAAATCCGTTTGAAGAAGGCGGTCAAATACTTGAAGCAGATGCCCAAACTATCTATCTTGGCGCATCAGATGATTTTCAAGGTTTTGCTCTTAGCGGACTATATGGTTATACTGAATACGGCAACGACATCACATTTAATGAATTTGATTTTGTCGTGGGATATAACATTGACAAAGCTTTGAGATTGGAAGGCGCTTTGATAATTGGCGACGGCGATGCAGACGAGTATAAAAAAATTACATTAGGCGCTGTTTATTCATTCTGATAAACCTTAAAAATTAGTCTTGCTTTAGGGCAGGACTAATTTTTTTTAAAGTATGATTTTCATTATGAGAAAAAAGATTTCGGACAAGATAGCCTGCGCAAATGAACTGCTCAAAAAAAAGAGTGTCTCCAAAGAGGAGCTAAGCGATTTGAAACGCTGGCTTGGTTACTTCCAGCATGAAAGACTTATTCATCTTATAGTTACGGTTTTTACGGGACTATGTGAAATGATAAGCATAATTGTGCTGCTTTTGAGTACAAATTACGCCGCAGTTGCATTAACGGCGCTAATCGGCATACTTTTTATTTTTTATATCATTCACTACTATATTTTGGAAAACGGCGTTCAAAAACTATACGGCTTGATAGACGCTTTAGGTGAAAAAATAATGTAAAATCATTGCACTCTTAGTATCTGTGTCCATATTTTGTGCATGTAAGAGGTTCTTAAATAGTTTTTAGATAAAATTGGCAAATTTTTATAGCCCCAAAAAAGTAAGAATTTACCCTTGCTTTGCTTTCATGTAACAGGAGAAAAATAGATGGATTACAAGGATACGCTCCTTTTGCCGATGACGAATTTCCCAATGCGCGGAAACCTCCCCGAAAATGAACCCAAACGTTACAACGAATGGTTTGAAAATAGAAAAGTTTACGAAAAGATGAAAAAATCGCGTGCAAACGCAGCGAAAAGTTTTAATCTCCACGACGGTCCTCCTTACGCGAACGGCGATATACACTTAGGACATGCGCTGAATAAGATACTTAAAGATATCATTGTCAAAACCCACTACTTTGCAGGCGAGAGCGTGCGTTATGTGCCTGGCTGGGACTGTCATGGGCTGCCTATAGAACAGCAGGTAGAAAAGGCGATAGGCAAAGAGAAAAAGGACGCTTTAAGCAAAAGCGAATTTCGCGCTCTTTGCCGCGAACATGCAAAAAAATATATACAAATCCAAAAGGACGGCTTTAAATCGCTCGGTGTTGTTGGGGATTGGGAAAATCCATATCTAACGATGAAGTTTGAATTTGAAGCAGACATTTACCGCGCGCTTTGCGATATAGCAAAAAAGGGACTTTTGATAGAGCGAAGCAAGCCCGTATTTTGGTCATGGGCAGCGCGAAGTGCGCTGGCTGAAGCTGAAGTTGAATATAAAGATAAAGAGGATTACTCCATATTTGTTGCATTCAAGCTGGATAAAGACGCGCTTTCAAAACTTGGCGTTCTTGAAGCAAAAGCGCTCATCTGGACTACGACTCCATGGACGCTGCCAGCAAATATGGCGATAGCGTTCAACAAAGACGAAGAGTATGTCTTAACTGATGAAAATCTCATAATTGCCAAAGCGCGCGTTGAAGCTTTACAGGAAATTGGGATAACGAACGGCAAAATCAAAAAAAGCTTCAAAGCTAAAATCTTGGAAAACTTATATGCGATAAATCCGCTCAACTCGCGCAAATCGCGTCTTATACTTGGCTCTCATGTAATGATGGACGGCGGTTCAGGACTTGTTCACACTGCCCCGGGGCATGGAGACGATGACTACAAAGCCGCCTTGCTTTACGGCATTGAAACTATTATGCCCGTAGATGAAGACGGCAAATACGACCAAACCGTCGTGCGCGAAAAACTTTTGCCAAATGCCGAAGAGTTTGTGGGAATTCATGTATTTAAGGCAAATGAGAAGATTTTGGAACTTTTGGGCGGTTCGCTTTTGAAATGCTCCAAATTTGTCCACTCATATCCTTACTGTTGGAGAACGCATACACCCGTTATTTACCGCGCGACAAAACAGTGGTTTATAGCTATGGATGATGATAAAAATTCACTGCGCGAAGCCGCAAAAGCAGAGATAACAAAACTGAAATTTTACCCCGAAAGCGGTTTTGCAAGACTTTCAAGCATGATAGAAAACCGCCCCGATTGGTGCATCTCAAGACAGCGTGCATGGGGTGTGCCGATAGCATTTTTCAGGGATAAAACTACGGGTAAAGTCATTTACGACAATGACGTTTTGGAAAATACTGCCGCGCTTTTTGAAAAACATGGCGCAGATGTTTGGTGGGACAGAGAGATAAAGGATTTGCTGCCGCAAAACTCCGCTTTGAAGCCCGAAAATCTTGAAAAAACAGCAGATATTTTAGATGTTTGGTTTGACAGCGGAAGTACATGGAGAGCGGTTTTAAACTCAAACAATTATGACAGCGGAAATTATCCTGCCGATGTCTATCTTGAGGGAAGCGACCAGCACCGCGGCTGGTTTCAAAGTTCGCTTTTGGTAAGTACTGCAGTTAACGGCAAAGCTCCGTATAAAAATATCATAACTCATGGCTTTACCGTTGACGAAAAAGGCGAAAAAATGAGTAAGTCCAAAGGCAACGGGATTGACCCGCAAGACATACTTAAACGTTACGGCAGTGAGATTTTGAGGCTTTGGGTAGCAACAAGCGATTATAGAAGCGAACTTAAACTTAGCGAAAATATCATCAAACAAGTTGCCGAACAGTACAGAAAGATAAGAAATACATTCAGATTTTTACTCTCTTCCATAGGCGATTTGGAAGTTATCGCAAAAGACGAAGAGTTAAGCGCGATAGACAGATGGATACTCTCAACCGCCAAAAAGGTGTTTGACGAAGTAAATAGGGAGTTTTTAAATTATGATTTTTTGAGAGGTTATGCGCTTTTAAACTCCTTTATCGCTAACGAACTTAGCGGCGTATATCTGGATATCTGTAAAGACAGATTGTACTGCGACAGCAAATCCTCACGTGAGCGCAGAGGCGCGCAAAGCGCTATGGCGTTGATACTTGAGACGATGCTGCCGCTTAGCGCAAGCGTGCTTACATATACTGTTGATGAAATCATGGAGTACGCACCTGATATTTTGAAAAAAGGCGATGTGTTTGACCTCGTATATAAGCCGCTTTACGAAGTAAAAAGTGAACTTAACGGCGAGTTTTTAATGCTTGCCAGAGAGAGATTTTTTGAGATAGTTGATACTTTAAAAAAAGATAAAATCATCAAATCTACGCTTGAGTTAAATATCGCCTCAAACGCTAAAGAGTTGGTAAAAATGGGCGCGAAAGACGCGGAGGATTGGTTTACTGTGAGCGAGATTACGTCTGATGTCAAAGGTGAGATTTTGGGCAGTTTTGAAGTTGATGGCGAGTTTTTTACTATCACAAAAGCGCAAAAACACAAATGTCCGCGTTGCTGGAAGCTAAGAAGCGCGCGCGAAGATGAATTGTGCGAACGATGCAAAGATGTGGTAAATGGTTGATTTGTCTGCTCAAGTACCCTTTTCGTTTATTGTTGCGGGCGTGATTATTGTCTGCTTGTGTATTGCGGTTGGTATATTTGTCGTAAACTCTCTAAAGGATAAGAAGTGATAACGCTGAAAGAGGCATTGAAGTTAAATAAAGATGAGATAAAAGAGTTAAGAGAAAATCTTGCGAAAAAGATAAAAGAGCAGAAAATCCTCGGCGCATACGTAGAACAGCTGACAAATGAGGAGATAAATACAAACGGCGAAGGCATCCCGATAGCCGTCAAAGATAATATTCAAGTCAGAGGCTGGAGCGTTACATGCTCGTCTAAGATACTGCAAGGATACGTATCCCCTTACGATGCCACCGTCATTACAAAGATGGCAAAGGCAAATTTGAGCGCATTTGGCAGGACAAACATGGATGAATTTGCCATGGGAAGCACGACTGCGACATCATTTTATGGCAAAACGCTAAATCCCTCAGACCATGAAAGAGTTCCAGGTGGAAGCAGTGGAGGAAGCGCTGCGGCAGTCGCAGGAGGAATAGCCGTAGCGGCTCTTGGAAGCGACACAGGAGGAAGTATCCGCCAGCCAGCCGCTTTTTGCGGATGCGTTGGATTGAAGCCGACATACGGCAAAGTAAGTCGTTACGGTTTGACGGCATTTTCAAGCTCTTTAGACCAAATAGGACCCATCACGCAAAACGTGGAAGATGCCGCCATTTTGTTTGACATTATCGCGGGGCATGAGAGCAGGGATTCTACAAGTGCCGATACGCCGCACATTCCGACAGCGCCAAACCTAAATCCAAACAGAAAGCTCAAAATCGCTGTTATAGAAAATTTTCTGAACGAAGCCTCAAGCGAAATCCAAAAAGTGATGAGAGAGGCGATTTATGCTTTGAAAAGCGCGGGTCATGAGATAGTCTATAAAAATATGCTAAATTCAAAATACGACGTTGCAACATATTACGTCATCGCCACCGCCGAAGCCAGCGCAAATCTAAGCCGCTTTGACGGAGTCAGATACGGCAGAAGGGTTGAGGGTGAAAATCTCAAGGAGATGTATATCAAGACAAGAAGCGAGGGATTTGGCGATGAGGTGAAACGCAGGATTTTGCTGGGAACTTTTGTGCTAAGCAGCGGATATTATGACGCTTACTACATACAGGCTCAAAAGGCAAGGCATTTGATTAAGGAAAATTACGAAAATATCTTTCGCGAAGCAGACCTTATTTTCTCGCCCGTTACGCCCACGACAGCGTTTAAATTCGGCCAGATAAGCAATCCTTTAGAGATGTATCTCAGCGATATTTACACGATAGGAGTTAATCTCGCAGGAGTTCCTGCTATTTCACTGCCGCTGGGAAAAGGCGAAAGCAATCTCCCCGTAGGCGGACAGTTGATAGCAAAACCGTTTGACGAACAGACGCTGCTTGACGGCGCTTTAAGTTTGGAGACAATTTTGAAAGGAAGATGATATTATGAAAATTCGCGCTAAAACTTTGACATTTGAAGATGTATTGTTGGTACCGAAATATTCGGAAGTTTTGCCAAAAGAGGTTAATGTATCTACAAAACTAACACGCAAAATAGCCCTGAATATCCCGATAATCTCGGCGGCTATGGACACGGTAACGGAACACCGCGCCGCCATTATGATGGCAAGGCTTGGCGGCATCGGAGTCGTGCATAAAAATATGGATATTACCTCGCAATCGCGCGAAATCAGACGCGTTAAAAAAAGCGAGAGCGGCATCATCATAGACCCCGTCTCCGTTGAAGCGCAGCAGACGATACATGACGCGCTTGATATCATGTCCGAATACAGAATCTCAGGCGTGCCGGTCATTGATAAAGAGAGAAATCTTATCGGCATATTGACAAACCGCGATTTGCGCTTTGAGACAGATTATAGTAAAACAGTGGGTGAAGTCATGACAAAACCGCCTCTTATAACTGCATTAAAGGGTATCAATCTTGATGACGCGGAAAAGATATTTCAGACAAATAAAGTAGAAAAACTTCCGATAGTAAGCGAAGACGGCAAACTTGAGGGGCTTATCACCATAAAGGATTTGAAAAAACGACAGGAGTATCCGCAGGCAAACAAAGATGAATTTGGACGCTTAAGAGTTGCGGCGGCTGTTGGGGTCGGGCAGTATGACAGAGTCAAGGCCTTAGTCGAAGCGGGCGTTGATGTGATAGTGCTTGACTCCGCTCATGGGCAGTCAAAAGGGATATTGGATACGGTAAAAGAGATAAAAAATAGATTTGACGTAGAGGTCATAGCGGGCAATGTCGCTACTGCCGAAGGCGCGGAAGACTTGATAAAAGCCGGTGCGGACGGCGTGAAAGTCGGCATAGGACCAGGCAGTATCTGCACCACAAGGATAGTAGCGGGTGTCGGCGTCCCTCAAATTTCCGCGATAGACGAATGCGCAAAAATCGGCAAAAAATACGGCGTGCCGATTATAGCCGACGGCGGTATCAAATATTCAGGCGATATAGCAAAAGCGCTTGCAGTCGGCGCAAGCTGTGTTATGATAGGAAGTTTGCTTGCAGGAACAGACGAAAGCCCGGGAGAGCTTATCATTTTTCAAGGCAGACAATACAAAACATACCGCGGAATGGGCAGCATAGGCGCGATGACAAAGGGCAGCACAGACAGATATTTTCAAGAAGGAACTGCTGCGGATAAACTTGTGCCTGAAGGCATTGAAGGGCGCGTTCCGTATGCGGGAACTCTCAAAAGCGTTATACATCAGATGATAGGCGGACTTCGCTCGTCCATGGGATATGTCGGAGCGAAAAATATCATTGATTTTCAAGAAAGAGCCGAATTTGTAGAAATCACAAGCGCAGGGCTTAAAGAAAGCCATGTCCACGACGTAATCATCACGCAAGAGGCTCCAAACTACAGGATAAAAGAGTAAATTCCGCACTCTTTTGTTCTCATGCGCTTCTTAAATTCATGAGTTTGACAAAAATCTGCGAAGAGTTTGCATCGCCCCCATATGTCATTCCCGCCTTATCCATTCCGTCATACCCGTGAAGACGGGTATCCAAAAAGATTTTCACGAATAAATGATATCTTCATGAGTGAGATTGATGTTTTGTCATCTGTTTTTTTGTTTTCTTACATGGTTTTGTTTTTG
>JAISNG010000144.1 GCA_031276365.1 Campylobacteraceae bacterium
AAATTACTACTACACAATGAACGGTGACATGTCGGCGGCTTTTCGTACTATCCCAATCGTCATTCCAACCCTCAGCGAACTGAGATCGCCTCCTATTTTCAAGACAATTACAAAAAGAGAGAAGGGTTTGATACTCGTAACAGGACCTACTGGAAGCGGTAAATCAACCACTCTTGCGGCAATGCTAAATGAGATAAATCATACAGACCATAAACATATCATCACAATTGAAGACCCGATAGAGTTTGTCCATGAGAATAAAAAATCGCTCTTTTCTATGAGAAGCGTCGGCGAAGATACAAAAAGTTTCTCTACCGCCCTTAAATACTCATTGCGTGAAGACCCGGACATTATACTTGTAGGCGAGATGAGAGACAAGGAGACAATGTCCACAGCTGTTACTGCGGCAGAGACGGGACACTTGGTTTTTGCGACGCTGCATACGACTTCAGCCGTACAGACTATCAACCGTATTATCGACAGCTTTGAAGGAAATGAGCAGATTCAGATACGAAATATGCTCTCCGTTTCACTTACTGCAGTCATATCTCAAGCGTTACTGCCGAAAGTCGGCGGCGGACGAATCGGTATATTTGAGATTTTAATCTCCAATCCCGCTATCGCAAACCTCATAAGAGAGGATAAAGTACATCAAATATATTCGCAAATGCAGCTTAACAAGGCGCAATCAGGCATGATAACTCAAACGCAATCCATGATAGATGCCATCAAATCCAATCTCATCACCAAAGAGAACGCCTTTAGACACTCCACGCAGCCACAAGAACTCAACAATCTTATAGCAGTCGGAGGATAAAGTATGGATTTTTCATGGTTTGACATATTAGTTATCGTTTGCATTATGCTGCTTGGCATTAGAGGCGCTGTAAACGGCTTTATAAAAGAGCTTTTTAATCTGCTTGGAATAGCAGGCGGCGTCTTTCTTGCGGCACGTTTTGCAAGCAATATCGGCAAAATAGTTGATGAAAATATATATACTATGCAAAATGAAGCCTCAATACAGCTTGTAGGTTTTCTTATTACTTTGCTTTTTGTCTGGCTTTTCTGTTTTATGACAGGACTTATCATTTCAAAGCTTTTAAATTTGGGCATATTGGCAAGTTTTAACAGGATTTTGGGATTTGTTTTCGGTTCTTTGAAGACGTTTCTGATATTTTCAGTTATCATATTTGCGCTTTCAAATATAGAGTTTATACGAAAAAACCTTGACAATGCGCTGGAGGAGAGCTTCATATATCCAAAACTTCTATTCATGGGCGCTCAAATACTAAACATGGAGATAAAAACCATACCAGAAAATATAACCGATATAACAGAAAATGTTGAAGAAAATATAGAATTTATACTTGATAATATAAGCGAAATCACAGAAGATGATATAAATATATCATTAACTCCAAGCGAGTAAAGGAGACGATATGAAAAAACTTGAGAACATGGAATACGACGCGTTACTTTCAAGCTTTAAAAAACTTTTAAAGCAAAATGGGCTGAAATTTACCACGCAACGAGAGGTAATCTTGAAAACGCTCTACTCCAACAATGACCATTTTACGCCTGATACATTATATTTTCTTATCAAAGAAAAATATCCCGAATTAAATGTAGGTATAGCAACTGTTTACAGAACCCTGAATATATTAGAGAGCGAAGATATCGCTACTTCAATCTCTTTCGGCAGTCAAGGCAAAAAATTTGAACTTGGCAACAAACCTCATCATGACCATATTATCTGCAAAAAATGCAACACTATCATAGAGTTTGAAGATAAAGCTATAGAAAAGCGTCAAGAGCAAATAGCAAAAGAGAAAGGCTTCAAACTCACAGGGCACCTTATGCAGCTTTATGGTATTTGCAGCAAATGCCAGAAAGAAGAAAAGGGAGAATAGTTTGATTTTTACAAACCAGCTTGAACTTCAGCGTATTGAAAAAGCCGACGCATTAAGAGCTATAGGCAAAAACCCTTATAGGCACTATACTGTGCGCGATTTCAACACGGCAGAATTTAAAAAAAAATTTGCTTATATAAATGATTTGGAAGATAAAAAAGATGACAAGGAGATATTTACGCTCATCGGCAGAATAAAATTTCTGCGATGGATGGGTAAAGCGGTATTTGCAAAGATAGAAGACGAGAGCAATGAACCTTTGCAAATATATTTTAACAAGGAAGGTTTAGGAGAAGAGTGGTTTAACCATATCAAAAAACTGCTTGATGTAGGCGATATAGTGCAGGTGAGCGGATATCCATTTGTAACAAAAACGGGAGAGCTTTCATTGCACACGACGGCTCTTGAGATTGCTACAAAGTCCATAACGCCGCTTCCGGAAAAATTTCACGGACTTCAGGATAAGGAACTTAGATATCGTCAGCGATACCTTGATATTATCATGAACCCTGAAGTTAAGCAAACCTTCAAAACAACAAGTCAAATTATAAGCATAGTTAGAAGATTTTTTGAAAATCATGGATTTTTGGAAGTCGAAACTCCAATGATACACCCGATTCCTGGAGGCGCAAATGCAAAACCATTTATTACCTTTCATAATGCTCTTGGAGTTGAAAGATACCTTAGAATCGCTCCCGAACTCTATCTGAAAAGACTTATTGTAGGCGGATTTGACGCTGTTTTTGAGATAAGCAGAAATTTTAGAAACGAAGGATTGGATGCTACGCACAATCCCGAATTTACAAGCATTGAGTTTTACTGGGCGCACCACAATTATAAAGATTTGATGGATTTGACGGAAAAGCTTTTTGCCGTACTGTTTGAGAAGCTGGAACTGCCAAAACAACTTCCGCATGACGGCAGTATCATTGACTTTTCAAAACCTTTTGAAAAAATCTCATTTAAAAATGCATTGATTAAAATCGGCGGCATTGACGCTTTGATTTTAGATGATAAAAAAGCTATTGAGAATAAACTCAAAAGAGATGGTTTTGACGTCAAGCCAAATCTAAATCTTGGACAGCTTTATGCAGAACTTTTTGACAATTACGTCGAAGAAAAGCTTATAAATCCTACATTTATCGTTGATTATCCTATTGAAATCAGTCCGTTGTCCAGAAAAAGCGACGAAAATGATAAAATAGCCGAAAGGTTTGAGCTTTTTATAGCGGGACATGAGTTTGCAAACGGCTTTAATGAGTTAAATGACCCGCTTGACCAATATAACAGATTTGCCGCACAGCTTGAAGCAAAAGCTGCAGGTGATGATGAAGCGCACGAGATGGATGAAGATTATATCAAAGCTTTGGGATACGGTTTTGCGCCCACAGCTGGAGAGGGTCTTGGCATAGACAGGCTTGTGATGCTTTTAACAAACCAAACATCAATTAGAGATGTTTTACTGTTTCCAGCGATGAAACAGTTGAAAATAACAGATAAACAAGAAAATGAAGGAGATAATATATGAGTTTTTTGGCTAAAAATGACAGCGTAGTTTATGAGCTTGCCAAACAGGAGTTAGAACGGCAATCCTACAGTCTGGAGATGATAGCAAGCGAAAATTTCGCCTCCCCGTCGGTTATTGAAGCCATGGGAAGCATTTTTACAAACAAATATGCCGAAGGGTATCCAAGCAAACGATATTACGGTGGCTGCGAAATAGTTGATAAACTTGAACAATTAGCCATAGACAGGGTCAAAGAACTTTTCGGATGTAAGTTTGCAAATGTTCAGCCAAATTCTGGCTCTCAAGCAAATCAGGGCGTTTATCAGGCGCTTTTAAACCCTTTTGATAAAATTTTGGGTATGGACTTAAGCCATGGCGGACACTTGACGCATGGCGCAAAAGTCAGCAGTTCTGGCAAAACATATCAAAGCTTTTTTTACGGCGTAAACCTAAACGGCAGGATTGATTACGATAGAGCAAGAGATATCGCCAAAATAGTCCAGCCAAAACTCATAGTGTGCGGCGCTTCGGCATATCCGCGAGAGATTGAGTTTGAAACTTTCAGACAAATAGCAGATGAAGTCGGTGCATATCTGTTTGCAGACATAGCACATATAGCAGGACTTGTAGCGGCAAACGAACATCAAAATCCATTCCCGCACGCTCATGTAGTAGCATCTACCACACATAAAACTCTTCGGGGACCAAGAGGCGGATTTATTCTGACAAACGATGAAGAGATAGCAAAAAAGATAAATTCGGCGATTTTCCCAGGAATTCAGGGAGGTCCGCTTGAGAATGTAATAGCAGCAAAAGCTGTAGGATTCGGCGAAAACTTGAAACCAGAGTGGAAACTATATGCAAAACAGGTCAAGACAAATGCCAAAATTTTAGCTGATGTTCTCTCTACAAAAGGATTTGACGTAGTGAGCGGAGGAACAGACAACCATTTGATACTGCTTAGCTTTCTAAATAGAGAATTTAGCGGAAAAGATGCCGACCACGCACTTGAAAACGCAGGCATCACGGTAAATAAAAATACCGTCCCAGGAGAGATAAGAAGTCCCTTTGTAACTTCAGGCATCAGGATAGGCTCAGCTGCTCTCACTTCACGCGGAATGCGAGAGAAGGAGTTTACCTTCATCGCTGAAAAAATAGCCGAAGTCTTGAGCAACATAAACGACTTATCCGTTCAGCAAAAAGTCAAAGAAGAGGTGAGGAAACTCTCGTCAGGTTTTATTATTTACGACAGACCTACTTATTAAAGGATAAAAAATGGAAGAACATGAGTTAAGTGATATTTTATTAGAGCAGATGAATTCCAAAAACGGCACCGCAGTCAAGATAAAAAGACTACTTGTTATCGCCGTACTTTTGATATTGTTGTTTGTCGTGGTTCTCATGATAATGAGATTTATCAACAAAAGCGATGAACAGCCGCAAAATACATTAACTCAATCCATGCTTGAAGAAAGTACAAATATCCAAGCCATAGTACCCGAAGAGGAAAACAGTTCCGAAGAGATTGAGGAAAATATATCATCTCAAATCACACAGATAACGGAAGTACAAAGTGAAACACAGGTCATAACGCCTCCGATTCCGCCGCAAAACGTAGAAACAGTAGAGACTGTCAAAACGCCGCAGCAGATTAAGCCTCCAACTTCATCATCAAATCAGGTCTCAACGCCAACAGGCTGGTACATACAAGTAAATTCTGCCGCAAGTTCGCCTGCAAAAAGCTTTTTGGACGGTATTTCAAAAAGGGGGTATTCATATCAACTTTACAAAACAACTGTCAATTCAAAACAGGTCGTAAAAACTCTCATAGGTCCGTATAATTCGGATAAAGACGCAAGAACTGCGCTTCCTGATATCAAAAGCGATATTAGCAAAGATGCATTTATTTACCGCGTCAAATAACCTTTATGGTCGGTTTCAAAACCGACCGTTTGGCTTAAAATGAAAAAATTTTGCGTATTCGGAAATCCAATAGAACACTCCATATCGCCAAAACTTCACAATGCGGCATTCAAAGCATTTGACATAGAGGCAAATTACACAAAAGTACTGCTTGAAAACGGCGATGAGCTTAAAAGATATATTTCAAGATTAAAAATTGACGGAGCAAACATAACAGTTCCACACAAAGAGGCGGCGTTTAGGGCATGTGATAAAGTTTTTGGCATTGCAAAAAAGATAGAAGCCGTAAACACCATTGTGCAAAAAAACGGCAGAATGTTTGGCTTTAACACGGATGCGCTTGGCTTTTTTAAATCTTTGCATGGGTTTGGCGAGATAAAAAATGCGCTCATTTTGGGAGCTGGAGGGACATCAAAAGCCATTATATTTGCACTTCAAGAGCGCGGAATAGATACGGAGCTTTTGAACCGCTCGCAAGAGAGACTGGATTTTTTCACAAAAAGAGGGTTTAACGCTTTTTGTTGGAGAGATTTTGAGCCGAAAAAATACCATTTGATAATCAATACAACTTCAGCGGGCTTAAAAGACGACAATCTTCCTGCACCAAAAGAGCTTTTAGAGAAGATATTTAAAAATGCAAAGTTTGGCTTTGACGTGATTTACAACAGAAAAACGCCGTTTTTAAATCTTTGCGAAGAAAATTCTCTTACATGCAAAGACGGTGCAGATATGCTTTTGTATCAAGCGGTCTTTGCCTTTAATGTATTTTTTGACAACATATATGACGAACAGAAAATCGCCGAAGCAATGAGAAAAGCATAATTATTTTTGATAAAACTTTAGAGATGAAAAAATGAAAATAAATAGAGACAATAGCCTTATTTAATAATGGCTTACAACACACACATATAAGGAATTTAACATATCCCTACTATAGGCATTATTTTAACTTTGTATTTAATTATTTTTTATACGTGATGAAAGTATATTTTTATATGCTTAAAAAAGTATATAATAATATTCTTAAATCGGAGAGTGAAGTGAAATTAAATATACAACCCTACAAACAATTGATGAAAGAGTAAAAATTAACTCAAACTGATATTGTTAAGAAATTTAGTATTTTAGGCATAAAAATAAAATTAGAAACAGTAAAAAGCTGGACAAGAACTGTTCCAAATACGCCAACGCTTGAAAATATTTTTGTGTTGAGTAATATTTTATCTGTAGAGCCGAATGAGTTAATAATTGACGGTAAAATAAATATTCATAGTAATATTAAAAAAGTGCCAATCATTGGCACTTCATCTTGTGGAAAACCGACATCAGACGGCAACCAAGAAACTAATAGATATGTAAATTATAATGGCGAATATTGGAATAAAAACTTATATTGTGTGATAAGCCTGTGGGGATAGTATGGCACCCGAAATAGAGGACGGGGACGAGGTTATTTGCGACCCGAACGCAACCTTGATAAATGTCTATATGGTAACATTATACAATAAATAATGAGAGCGCGATAAAAATTTATGTCAAAGATGAAAATGCCCTTTGATACATTTTATCCCTTACAATAAAAGTGAAGATTTCAAAATCAGTACAATACGACTTGATGATGACAGTACAATCGTCAAAATAGCAAGAGTTGTATCAGTCAATAAATTGAAATTAAGCAATAACCTTTCGCGATTAAAAGCTATCGATTGGGCGTAAATATTGATGTAATTCAAAGACGGGAGTTAAAATTATGAAAGTTCTTATTATTATAATTGTTGCTATTGTTTTTTATTTTAAAAAAAGCAAAACAAGGAAGAGGTTATTATTGATATAATACTAAACAAAGAAGATTTTATTAAACCATGCGGTATTTCCCTTGAGGAGATAGGACTTAATATTGAAAGAGAATTTAGTCGCCTTTTGCTTAAAGAATTTAGAAAAAATAGTTTGTTTAATAAAAGCTTTTTTAATACTATCCTTAATCATCTTATGAATAAAGCCCCTTTACATAAAACTGATATTTTTTTAAGAAAGAGGAAAAAATGCAGCTTAGATTAAATACAAGATTAAAAGTAACAAAAGAAGAGATTAAAGTATTTAACCCATTAAAAGAATTAAAAAACCTGCACACAAACATATTTAATAGAATGATGTTAGAATTTAATCTACAAAGAGACAGGAAATTAGGTATAAAAAAGTCAAACTTCAAAGCGCAGGCGATGGAAGAACATGTGAATGGTGTCTTAAAATTGATAATAAAGAGTTAAATATTGATAATATTATTGAATTAATTAATAAAAATTATGCATTTAAATATAATACGTCAATTGCAATACCTATAATATCTAACAAATGGAATTAAATGACAAACTAAAAGTAAGAGAGATTAAAATAGGGTTAGGGAAGACAACAGCCATATTAATAAGTAATCTATTTTTTTACTACTGCCTGAAAGTAAAAATGACCTTTCTCATTTTTTGAAATATTAGGGTATAGCGGAAACACTCCGTATTTTATATGACGTAAAATAATAACGATACAATCCCATAAACTACACACACTTAAGTACTTCCATTTTAGAGGTTTTTATCTTTTGCAAAAATAGACATAATGAAAAGCTTAATCTTTCTACTTAATCAACAACATATAGACATTTCACAATTTAAAAAATAATTTTAAAATTTCTAATATCAAACTTATATTTTTGTCCTGTCTTTTAATGCTTTTGAGAGAGAAAGCATATCAACATTTTCAAGCTGAACACCTGTAGGAACGCCTTGAGCGATTTTTGTAAAATTCAAATCCAACTTCTGCAGTCTATCTTCTATAAAAAGTATCATTGCATCGCTTGCCAAAGATGGCGTAAAGGCAAATATCACCTCTTTTGCCTCAGTTTCAGCTATGATTTCCTTTAGATTTTCTATCTTTTCCAAATCATCAAAAACAAAATAACGCCCCAAAAACAGCCTGTTTTCCTCAAGCGTAAATATATCTTTTGCATTTTCTATTACGCAAAGCTGTCCATTACTGCGTGTTTCGTCAAGACAAATTTCGCAAATCTCATGTTCGCTTACACCGCCGCATTTTTTACATCGCTTGATATTCTGCACAGCATCTTCTATCGCATGAGCGAGCCTCATAGCGCCGAATGTATCGGTAAGCGTCAAATAGTATGCAAAACGTAAAGCAGATTTTTTGCCCACTGTCGGCAGAGCAGCCAAAGCCTCTACCAGGCGGTTAAATTTTTGAAGTTTCATGGGCTGAAGTTTAACCTAATTTATTTTAAGGCGCGATAAGATTAACAAAAAAGCGGTGATAACCGTTTGTGTATTCATATTCAAGCTTCAATCCATGTATTTTAAAAATATTGTCGGTTATATACAAGCCAAGTCCCATGCCACCGAGTGTTTTATCTTTTTTATCAGATTTGTATGAATGAACAAAAGGCTCTCTATTTTTATCAAATAACTTATGTAAAACTTCACCCTTATTACAAAAAGAGAGTACGCCGCGCTCCAAAGTAATGCTTACATACCCATCGTTGCCGTATTTTATGGCATTATCAATGAGGTTTTTAAAGGCAAGCGGCAGAAAATCCAAATCCGCATCAATATATGCATTTTTGCTTGGAAGTTTTACGCCTATTTTTTGCTTAAACTGTTCTGGTTCAAGCATCAAAATATCAAACGAAGCGTTTAAAATCTTTTTGATGGAACATTTTTTTATGTTCATCTCATAATTTTGTGCCGTAAGACGTTCGATTTTGGCAAATTCATCAACAAGTCCATCAAGTCGGCGAAAAACATTAATAAGTCTGTGTCTGTTTATATCATCATCTATCATTTCAGCTATGATACGCCCTTTTCCTATCGGGGTTTTCAGCTCATGCATGATAGCGCGTGTAAAGAGTGTACGAAAGTCCGATGCGGCGGCGGAGTTGTTAAGATTTTTCAAGAGATTGCCTCTGTTTGTTTTTTCATGAACGATTGTCGCAGAATTTGAACATTTTACTTCACATGTAAAAATGGTAAAAGGCAAACATAAAGTTCACCTTTTGCCGTTAAAAACAACTACGTTATCCTACTAATTTATACCCTATGCCTCTTACGGAATAGATATATTTAGGGTGTTTTGAACTGTCGCCTATCTTTGCTCTAATTCTTCCTATGATAACATCAAGACTTTTGCCGCCCTTGTCTTTTATAGACCTGCAGTTATAAACCAGCTGCTCGCGTGAAAGCGAAAAACTGTGCTGCTGTATAAGGCAGGCGAGTATCTCGTACTCCGCCGGCGTAAGAGTAAGCGGTTTATCCTCAAGAAATATAAGATGTCTTTTCTCATCTACTCTAAACTTGGAATCCTCAGCCGAAGCCTCTTCAGCCTGTGCGGCAACTTTTTTGTATCTTCTGATAAGACTGACTATTCTTGCATACATCTCTTGAGGATTGTATGGTTTTGCCAAATAATCATCGGCGCCTATTTGAAGTCCTATAATTTTATCTGACAAATCGCTTCTTGCAGATGATATAATGATAGGTATATTGTGTTTTGTCGCGATTTCGCGGCAAACGTCAAGCCCGTCGATACCAGGAAGCGTCAAATCCAAAATCAACAAATCGTAATTTTTGATTCCCGCGCTTAGTCCAAGATACGGGTCTTCGTAGTTGGTGATTTTAATATTATAGCGCGCTAAATATTCACTTAGTATTTGAGCGAACTCTATATCGTCTTCAATCATCAAAACATTAACCATGATGTACTCCTTCAATGAAATTTCATAAATTAAAAGGTGAAACCTTTACACTCCATAATTATAGCGAATTTTTTATAGCAAAATTCTAACAATAATTTATTTTTTATT
>JAISNG010000011.1 GCA_031276365.1 Campylobacteraceae bacterium
ATTTATTAACCAAAACGGCACTTTTTCCCTCTTTGTAAAATGGCTTTCCAAGAGCTTCCCAATAATTAACTCCGTTAGCCGCAGGGTCGGGAGCGTTGATATAGTCTTTAAATACCTCATTTGCACCCCAGTCAAAATCGCCCTTTTCAAGGATTATCCCGCCAACATGCGTGCCGTGTCCGCCGATAAGTTTTGTCAGTGAGTAAGTGATGATGTCGGCGCCGAAATCAAACGGATTTAAAATGGGCGGCGGCGTAACGGTATTGTCTATTATAAGCGGGAGATTGTATTCATGAGTTATTTTGGCAACTTTTTCAATATCCAAAATATATCCGCTTGGGTTACCAATACTCTCCGCAAATACCAAAACAGTATCCTTGTCTATGGCTTTTCGCAGAGCTTTTTCATCGTTTAACTCAACAAAAACGGTTTTTATGCCGTATCTTTTCAGATTATGATTTAAAAAGCTTGCCGTGCTTCCGTAAAGATGCGGACTTGCCACTATCTTACGCCCCAAAGATGCCAATCCTAAAAACAGCAGAGCATTTGAAGCAACACCGCTGGCTACTGCCAAACCTGCGCTTCCACTATGATAAGCTGACAATCTCTCTTCCAAAACTACAGATGTTGGATTGTGAATGCGGCTGTAGATAAATCCGTCCTTTTTCCCTGCGAATAAATCCTCTCCATCTTTGACGTCGTCAAAGATAAAGCTTGTAGTTGTGTATATGGGAACGGCGCGGGATTTTAGACTCTTTTTGTAATCGTATCCTGCATGTAAAGCCAATGTTTGAGGTTTGTAATTACTCATTTTACTCCTTTTTATTTTTTGTCCGCTCTGTTTGCGGCGATATCGCCTGCCATTTGTACTATCTGGACAAGAACGACAAGCGCAATGACGGTAATTATCATGACATCTGTTTCATAGCGGTAGTAGCCAAATCGTATAGCCAAGTCGCCGACTCCGCCTCCTCCTATGATGCCCGCCATAGCCGAATATCCTATAAGGCTGATAGCCGTAACCGTCAAGCCTCTTAAGAGTCCGGGAAGCGCTTCGGCAAGCAGGACGTTTTTTATTATCTGAAACGGAGTTGCGCCATATGCCTCCGCAGCCTCTATGACACCCTTATCAACTTCGCACAAAGATGATTCTACAAGCCTTGCATAAAATGCTATCGCAGCCGCCGAAAGCGATATAGACGCAGCGATGGGTCCTATGGTAGTTCCGATGAGAGCCTGCGAGAGCGGGAGTAGCAGCACCATCAGGATTATATACGGTATAGACCTGATGACATTTATCAAAAAGCCGCTTATGACGTGCAAAACTCTGTTTTCAAAAAACAGCCCCTTATCCGTAATAAATAAAAACAGCCCAAATGGAATACCCAAAACAATAGACAGCGCAAATGAGATTCCGACCATCTGAAAGGTCTCCCAAAATGCCGTTCCCAAATCAGGCAGCAGTGATAGTATATTATCCATTGAACACCTCCGCTGATGCTGTTCTTTGATTTAAGTATTTGATGATATTGTCTATCTTGGCGCCGTTTTCGTTTTTAATATTTACGATGAGAATGCCAAGAGGTATTTCGTTTATGTATTCAATTTTTCCATGCAGAATATTTATATCCACATCAAACTTGCGTATGATATCCGACAATACGGACTCCTCGGCTTTTTCTCCGCTATAGATGATTTTCAGTAAAACGCCTTTTGTGCTGTCAAAAATCCTTTGCGGCAATTCGAGATTTAGCGTGTGAGATACGAGCTTTTTCGTAAAAGAGTGCTTCGGCAGGGCAAATATATCGTAAGCATCCGCTGACTCCACCACAACACCTTTATCCATGACAGCAACTCTTGTGCATATTTTCTTGATAACATCCATTTCATGAGTGATAAATATGGTAGTGATACCTGTCTTTTTGTGAATATTTTTTAAAAGCTCCAGAATGGAGTTTGTTGTTTCCAAATCAAGAGCTGATGTAGGCTCATCGCACAGCAGAATACGCGGATTGTTTGCAAGTGCGCGTGCGATTCCAACTCTTTGTTTTTGTCCGCCTGAGAGCTGCGAAGGATAAAAATGAATTTTATCCAACAATCCTACAAGCTCTGCAAGTTCCGAAACTCTTCTTTTTACTGCATCTTTTTGTGTGCCTGCGATAACCATTGGAAAGGCGATATTGTCAAAAACGGTCTTTGTATGTATCAAATTGAAGTGCTGAAAAATCATACCTATCCCATGCCGCACGCTTCTTAGCTTGTCGCTCGTGAAATTCGTAATATTCACTGAGTCTATAAATATATTGCCTGAAGTTGGTTTTTGCAAAAGATTTATAGTTCTCAAAAGCGTGCTCTTGCCGGCTCCGCTTGTGCCGACGATACCGAAAATCTCGCCTTTTTTGATTTTCAAGCTGACATTATTCACAGCCTTAAAGGAGTGATTTTTATCTTTAAATTCAACGCTTACATGTTTAATATTTACCATAATTGCCAATCTCCGAAATTAGATTAAAAATAGCCGTTACGGCTTGGGTAAGCCGTAATCTCGGATAATAAAATTGTTCTATTTTTTTGTTTTTTCCAATAGCCACTGCGGTTTTTGGAAATCTTTATATATTTTATCGGGGTTATTTACAACTTTGATAAATGCATCGGATTGGACGATATCTTTGATGTCTTTTACAAACTTAGCGTCCAAATCAGCCGTTCTTACGGCTATAACATTTATATAATCTTCCGACAAAATTTCTCTGTCTATTGCGGTAGAGTAAATACCTGCCGAAATCGCGTAATTTCCGTTTGCGACAGCCACATCAACGCCATCTACCG
>JAISNG010000037.1 GCA_031276365.1 Campylobacteraceae bacterium
TCCATTTGAACAATATTTAAAAGATTTTGATGACGAGCGAAAGTCGTTGATACTCTCAATAGCAAGACAGGAGAGCCGCTTTATAACTTCGTCCATATCCACTTCATACGCACTTGGAATGATGCAGTTTATGCCGAATGTCGCTTCTGATATAGCAAAAAAACAGAAGATAAAAGATTTTGATATTGACGATATGTTTAAACCCGATGTTGCTTATAACTTTGCAAATATTCATCTGAATTATCTAACCAAATATCTGCATCATCCACTTTTTGTCGCGTACGCATATAATAGCGGTATAGGCTTTACAAACAAAGTACTTCAAGAGAGAAAACTGTTCAAAAGCGGCGAATATGAACCATTTTTAAGCATTGAACTGCTCCCCAATGCCGAAGGTAGAGAGTATGGCAAAAAAGTTTTGGCAAATTATGTGATTTACTCGGAACATTTTGGCAAGAAAATAAATATCACTGAGTTTTTACAAACCTTAATAAAACCTGTTCAAACGGATAAATCTCCACAAAAAGATTAAGATATTGTTCGTTGGATTTTGGTGCGCTTATGAGAAAATATCTGCTCCATTCGTTGCGGACAGGCAGATATTGCACTATTTCATCATTTTCAAAAAGCTCTTTTACTTGTAAAGATTGTAGATTTATCTCTACTTTGGGTTCGTCAATCTCAATATCGCCCTTTTTTGAGTAATAAAGACTTAACGCTATCGTATCAAGTTCGTTTTCAGAATACTTTTTAATGTTGTTTAGATATGTCGCACTGATAAGCAAAGTAGAGTTGTCATGAAGTACAAGACGCGCTTTTTGCGTGTTGATAATCGCCTGTTTGATGCTTATATTTTCACTCTCTTCTTTCAGAGCGCAGCCGCAAAAAAGTGCAAAAATTATTATTGATAGAAAAATATGCAGAGTTTTCAGGATAAATTCCTTTCATGAGTAACAATTTAAGCGCAATTTTACGCTAAATGGCTTGATAAACTCATTAAAAGATAAATCTTTTTTTGCTATAATCAAGCCCTGTTTTTAAGCGAGGATAACATGAACGAGATAATAGACGCCATAAGTGCCGCTGCTGTGCGAGTCAAAAAAGCGATTGAGTTTAGCGACACAGGCTACAGCGAACACATAAACAAAACGGGCGATACACAATTAAAGCTTGATATAATAAGCGATTTGATAATAGAAGAGGAGTTTGCGAAAGTATCTTCTATCAAAAGTATTATCAGCGAAGAGAAAGATGAAACCAAACTTCTGCATGCAAAGGGCAGATATACGATAGGATACGACCCGCTTGACGGCTCAAGCCTTGTGGATGTAAATCTGGCTGTGGGTTCAATATTTGGTATTTACGAAAACGGTACGGACGGTTCAAACATTGTTGCTGCGGCGTATGTGGTTTATGGTCCAAGAGTTGAGCTGGTAACAGCTCAAAACGAAGTAACGCTTTATAGATTAAACGAGAGCGAAAAATTTGTAAAGGCAAGAGAGATAAAGCTCAATGAAAAAGGGAAATTAAACGCTACGGGCGCTACGCAAAAAGGTTGGGCTCCGTATCATAAAAAACTGATTGATGAGATATTTGCGGAGGGTTACCGCTTGAGATATTCGGGAGGAATGGTGCCTGATTTGCATCAGATACTTTTAAAGGGCGGCGGATTGTTTTCGTATCCATCTACGACGGATGCGCCAAAAGGAAAATTGAGGCTGGTATTTGAAGTGTTTCCGTTTGCGTTTATATTTGAAAAAGCGTTAGGCGCGGCGATAGATGGCAAAAAGAGGATTTTGGATTTGAAAGCGTCTCGCATCCATGACACAAGTCCTTGTTTTTTCGGCTCCAAAGAAGAGATAAAAAAGGTTTTAAATGAATACGCAAAACATTGAAGCTAACATAAGCAGATATGAATTGAACCTCAAACATGAGAGCGAAATTCTGCTTGCATGCCAAAAGGAGCGGAACATTGAAAGTTGTTTTGCGTGTGAGAAGACTTTCGAATGTGAAAAGAGAAAAAAATATGTTAAATCCGTTTATGAGAGTATGTCGCAGGGCGAAGGCGGCGGATTTGAATTTTAAAGGAAAAAGATGAGCAAGAAGGCATATATTACCACACCTATTTATTATGTAAACGATATTCCGCATATAGGTCATGCATATACCACTATTATCGCCGATTCACTGGCGAGGTTTTACAGACTTAAAAATTACGATACGTTTTTTTTGACAGGCACAGATGAACACGGTCAAAAGATAGAGCAAGCGGCGGCGGCAAGAGGCAAAAGTCCAAAAGAGTATGCAGATGAGATAAGCGCGAAATTCAGGACTTTGTGGGATGAGTTTGATATAAGTTACGACTGTTTTATCAGGACGACAGATGAAAATCACAAGCTTGGCGCGCAAAAAGCGTTTGAAACGATGTTTGAAAACGGCGATATATACAAGGGAGAATATGAAGGACACTACTGCGTCAGCTGTGAAACTTTTTTTACGGATTCTCAACTCATAAACGGCGAATACTGCCCAGACTGCGGCAAGATAACCACTATCGTCAAGGAGGAGAGTTACTTTTTCCGCTTGAGCGCGTATGAAGAGAAACTCTTGAAATGGTATGAGAAGGTCGATGACTGCGTTATGCCCAAAGCCAAAAAAAATGAGGTGATAAGCTTTGTAAAGCAGGGGCTGCGCGACCTGTCCATAACAAGAGCGAGTTTTGACTGGGGCATAAAACTTCCATCATCTTTAGGCGATTCAAAACATGTATTATATGTTTGGCTTGATGCCTTAGTAAATTACATAAGCGCGCTTGGCTACGGTACGGACGAGAAAAATCTCTCTTATTGGCCAGCTTCATTTCACCTTGTCGGAAAGGATATTTTGCGTTTTCACAGCGTCTATTGGCCTGCTTTTTTGATGAGCCTCGGACTTCCGCTGCCAAAACATATAGCAGCTCATGGGTGGTGGACAAGAAACGGCGAAAAGATGAGCAAATCAAAAGGCAATGTCGTAAACCCGCGCGAAGTTGCCGAAGCTTACGGGCTTGAGAATTTTCGATATTTTCTTTTGCGCGAAGTTCCGTTTGGACAAGATGGCGACTTTAGTCAAAAAGCTTTGATAGATAGGATAAATTCAGACCTTGGAAACGAACTTGGAAATCTTTTAAATAGAATCATCGGTATGAGCGGCAAATACAGCAATTACGAGCTTGACTCTTCGGGCGTTTTGAAATTTTACCAAAAGGATATTGATGCGGCTGATGCAGTTTTGAACAGCGCCGAATCCTACATGCATGAACTCCAGACCAACAAATATCTTGAGGAGATTTGGAAAGTCTTGAGCCTTGCAAACCAATCCATCACGATATACGAACCTTGGGTAAAGATGAAAGAGGGCAGAACCGAAGAGGCGGCGGCAATAGTGGCTTTGAGCGCAAATCTTCTGGCAAAAGCTGCTGTGTTGTTTTCGCCGATTATGCCAAAAACCGCACAGGCAATTGCAAAGAGTCTTGGATTTACATTGGATGCAAAATCTTATGAAAAACTTATCATAAAAAAAGAGCTTTTGGATAAAACTGTGATAACACCTATAGCGCCGCTGTTTCCGCGCATAGAAAAGGAGCTTATGAACACTCCCGAACCAGCAGCGCAAAAAAAAGAGCCGAAA
>JAISNG010000062.1 GCA_031276365.1 Campylobacteraceae bacterium
AAGCTGATATTACTTGGTATTTGTGTATTCAGTTTTTGCGCAGGAGTTTCTTCAGAAGAGAGCAGTAGTGTACGAATACACTATTTAGAAGGTACGACAGATGACTATCAATCATTTTACGCTAAAGTATTGCAAAAATATATAGAAAACAAATTCCCCAATACGCAACCTAAAAACAATTATCCGAACAAATATTTGATATAGCAGGTATTAAAATAGGCGATAAATACATAGATTCTATAGAGAAAATAAAATCTATTAATGATGGATATAAAATTATTTCAACAGAAAATATAACAATGGCAACATACGGTGGAAATTTTTTTAAAGAAGGTAATGATATTATGGCGATAGCACAGGATTATAATGGAAAGGTGTGGTTTATGAAGAGGAAACAGAAAATGTCAAAAAATAAGCTTTTGCATCCTGATGTATTTTTTGATTCTTTATTTGAAAAATATGGCAGACCCAGACATTTGGTCTAATATTTGCTATTTGAGATGGGCATATGATAGAGATGGAAACTTGTTGAAAAACAGCAAAATAATAGTACCTTGCGATAAAATTGATATCGGAACAATAGGTATGTCTTCCTCTGCGCCGACAGAATTAAGTAATTCGTGCGGAATGATTATAGATGCAACTTGTGATACAGACGATAAGGGATTAATTAATGAATTTCAAATAACAGTCATCAATTATCAAGATATGTATAACAAAATAGCAGCAGAAACAGAAAAAACAGAATTTGAGCAGTATAAAAAATTACTTGATGATGCCAAAGAAAACAAACCTCAACTTTAAGCGCTAATCAAACTTACTGATTGGTTTGTGTTGATTTTGCTTTGAATTTTAACAAAAGCGTAATTTACAAAACCCTTTGTTATAATAAACACTTTATCTACATGTAAAGGTTGATTATGCGCAGCGATATGATTAAAAAAGGAGCGCAAAGAGCGCCTCATAGAAGTTTATTAAGAGCGGCGGGACTAAAAGATGAGGATTTTAAAAAGCCATTTATCGGCGTGGCAAACTCGTTTGTGGAGATAATCCCCGGACATTTTTTCCTGAACAAATATTCGCAGATTATAAAAGAAGAGATAAGAGCGTGCGGCTGTGTACCGTTTGAATTTAACACTATAGGCGTAGATGACGGCATAGCTATGGCGCATGAGGGGATGCTCTATTCGCTGCCAAGCCGCGAGATTATCGCCAACTCCATAGAAACGATGGCAAATGCGCATATGTTTGACGCGATGATTTGCATTCCAAACTGCGACAAGATAGTTCCAGGTATGATAATGGGCGCGCTTCGCGTAAATATACCGACTGTTTTCGTAAGCGGCGGACCGATGAAAAAAGGTGTGGATAAAGAGGGTAAACCGCTTGATTTGAACGCCACTTTTGAGGCTGTTGGCAAATATAACAAAGGCGAAATAAGTGAGGAGGAGCTTTATGATATAGAGTGCAGAGCGTGTCCTGGCGGAGGTTCATGTTCGGGAATGTTTACGGCAAACTCCATGAATACGCTGATGGAGGCTATGGGTATTGCGCTTGAGGGCAACGGCACGATATTGGCGTTAACAAAAGAGCGCGAAGAGTTGATACGAAAAGCGGCAAGGAGAGTTTGTGAAATCGCGCTTGACGAGAGATTTAAACTGCGAAATATTTTAAATATCAAAGCTATCAAAAACGCGTTTGCTATAGATATGGCGATGGGTGGCAGTTCAAATACCGTGCTTCATATGCTGGCTATCGCTAAAGAAGCAGGTGTGAGTTTTAATATAAAAGATATAAATGAAATCAGTAAAAAGGTCTCTCACATAGCTAAAATAGCTCCGTCGCTCGGCACGGTTCATATGGAAGATGTGCATAGAGCAGGCGGAATGAATGCTGTCATGCATGAGATAGCAAAACTTGATAACGGCACGCTGTTTTTGGACAATTTGACTATAACAGGCGAGAGCATAGGAGAGCGCGTAAAAGCCTCAGATATCAAAGATGCAAATATTATCCGTACGCTTGATAATGCCTATTCAAAGGTCGGCGGACTTGCGATACTTTTTGGAAATTTAGCCAAAGAGGGATGCGTCATAAAAACCGCAGGTATCATCGGAAGCAGAAGTTTTAGGGGTAAAGCTGTCTGTTTTGATTCTCAACAAGATGCTTTGGATGGCATTACAAACGGCAGAGTTAAAAAAGGCGATGCGGTAATTTTGCGTTATGAAGGACCAAAAGGCGGTCCTGGAATGCAGGAGATGTTAGCGCCAACTTCGCTGATTGTGGGAATGGGACTCGGAGCGGACGTTGCACTCATTACAGACGGTAGATTTTCGGGCGCTACAAGAGGTCTTAGCATAGGACATGTAAGTCCCGAAGCGGCAGAGGGCGGACTCATCGCGCTTTTGAAAGACGGCGACATCATAGAGATAGATGTGGACAAATACACAATAAATGCGCTTTTAAGCGATGAGGAGATAGCTTTGCGTCAAACTTCATTTAAGCCTAAAATTAAAAATATCACAAGCCGCTGGCTCAAGCAATACAGACAACTTGTTACAAATGCAAGCAACGGCGCGGTACTGAAAATAGACGACGAATAGTTAGTGCTGAAATTTGCAAAACTTCCGCCATATAAACATTGCTCTTTGCAGCAGAGACATTAAAAAGAGATTGTATGAAGAGTTTAAGATTTTTGTTGATTTTGGTTTTTGCATTTGGCATCGCTAACTGTTTTGGGTTTGATAAAAACTGCAGAGAGATTTTAGGCGGTAAAAAGAATTACATGAGTGGATATGAATGTTTTTATGCGGAACAAACGCTTGTTCAAGCGTACAAATATTTTCGCAAAAGTGCAATTCAAAACTACCACAATATAGTAGCATATAAAAAACTCCGCGAAAAACTTGAGGCAGAAAAAGACTATATTGACCTATAAAAACCAAGATACGCAGGTATATTATACATGGAACGGCAGCAAAATGCTAAATATTGGCATCTCTTTTGAGGGCGGTACAGTGGATATAAAATTTGCACAAAAATAAAATGGAACACAGATAAATATTACATTTACGATTGAGTAGCGTTGATAAAAGTTCAAAATAACAAACGCGTTAGCAAATGTTAGTATTATTGCGCCTCTCATGTATGCCCTAAATATCGTTTTTTAGAGCAAAATATTTGATGTTTGTAAACATATGTTAGTAAAGTTAGATAATTAAAACAGTGTGTTTGCCAACATTTTAAACTCTACATGCATATTATGAAATGTACCAAAACCTCTATAAAATAAAATATTTAAGCTATGTCGAAACTAAAACATAAAAGTACTGTTTCGGCACGAAAAGTGTTATACGGGTAAAACTTTGATGTTGGGATTTAATTTTTCCTGCAAGACGGATTCTATCGCAAAAAGCGTTCCTGTAGCGCCGCTGGCACAGCCGCTGCAAGCGCCGAGATATCTTATGTAAACATCTATATTTTCGCCGTCCTCTTTGACGTCTATGATTTCCATATTTCCGCCGTCCATGACAAGCATCGGGCGAATTTGGTCATCTAAGACTTTGTCTATCTCTTTAAATTTTTGTATAACGCTCATATCTTTAAATGCAGGCGCTTCGTAGGTATCGCAGGATGCGCTCTTTGCCAATTTCTCATATTCCATTTCGCTTCTCACATCTTTTAAGATATCTTCCAAGTGATACTCTCTTGATTCATGACCGCCCGTTTTGATACAGGATTTGCAAAATGCGCCCGCTTTTGTGTACCTCGTAATCTCCTCTACCGTTTTAAGGTCATTTAGCCGTATAACCTCTTTTATCGTGCCAAGACTTACTCTGGCGCATTCACAGACGATTATCTCATCTTCAAAACTTGCCGCGTCCACACCTTTATATTGCGCGGCGGCGGATTTGATAACATCGTAAGCCATAACCGAACAGTGCATTTTTTGCGGAGGAATCGCTGGAACATCGGGCGTATCTCTCATAGCAAACTCCACATCAAGGTTTGTTATCTTTACCGCTTCATCTACAGTTTTTCCGATGCAAAGTTCAGCCATCGTGTCCGAACTTGCTATCGCCGTGCCGCATCCGAAACTTTTAAATTTTGCATTTTTTATGATATCTGTTTTCGGGTCTACAGCCCAGTAAAGCCTTACTGCATCGCCGCAGCTTTCAGCTCCAAAATCAGCAACTATGAGTTTCAAATCCTGAGATGTGGCTTCCTCTTCTGTTATCTCGCCTCTATGTTTGGGATTGTCCATAAGCGCAGCTACTTTATTGCTGTACTCTTCCCATATTGAACCGCCTATCAAATCCGACTTTGCCATTCGTTATCCTTTTATAATCTACTTTTATGCCATGATGGAGCATATGAAAATGAGCTTGATATATCGCGCAGACGCTCTATAGCTTTTGTGGTAACCTCTATCGCAAAATCTATCTCTTCTTCGGTCGTAAATCTGCTCAAGCTAAATCGTACGGCGGTATGTGCCAACTCTTTATCCGCCCCTATCGCCTCCAAAACTGGATTTGACTCCAAAGTTTCGCTGGCACACGCACTTCCCGTACTTGCAGCGATTCCTTGTTTATTTAAATCCCAAAGCATCGCTTCGCCCTCAACGCCCTTGATGCTTGCCAAAATCGTATTTGGAACGCGCTTATCGCGGTTTCCGACCACAAGAACATCTTTTATCATAATCAGCGCATCTTCAAGTTTATCTCTTAAGCGTCTTACTTCGCTGTTTTCAAAATCCATATATGCATTTGCCATCTCCAGCGCTTTACCCATGCCTACTATGCCTGCGACATTCAGTGTTCCGCTTCTAAGTCCGCCCATATGTTCGCCGCCGTGAAGCAGGCTCGTTACTCTGCAGCCTTTTTTGATGTAAAGTCCGCCGACACCTTTAGGTCCGTGAAATTTGTGCGCTGAAAAGCCCATTAAATCAACATCAGCCTCTCTCACATCTACTTTTATTTTACCCACCGCCTGAACTGCGTCCGTGTGAAAAAGCGCACCGTTTTCATGAGCGATTTGCGCCAACTCTTTTATAGGAAAAATCATACCCGTTTCGTTATTTGCCCACATAATAGAAACCAGAGCCGTTTTATCATCTATCGCATTTTTCAAGCTCTCAATCTCTACTATGCCGTCTTTGTTTACGGGCAGATATGTAACCTTCACACCGAGTGTTTCCAAAAATCTACAGGCCATTATGGTAGCTGGATGTTCAACGCTGCTTGTTATGATGTGGTTTTTGTCTTTATTTAAGATGCGGTCAAAATATATACCCTTAATGACCCAATTCGTGCTTTCCGTGGCACAGGAGGTTACTACTATATCGTCTTCGTTTGCCGCGTTAAAACCGCTGTATAGCCGGTCCATAGCCTTTCGCAGGGCAGGATGTGTTGCACTTCCGAATACATGCAAAGAGTTCGGATTGCCGTAGTTTTTCACAAAAAACGGCTCCATCTCCGCAAAAACTTCAGGGTCAACCATCGTCGTTGCATTATTATCAAGGTATATTTGCATATTTTTACAGCTCCTAAAAAAATTCCTTTTTTAATTCGGATATTTTTTGTCTTTTTAATGATGCTATCATAAATAAAATTTGATTAAAACAAAATTAAAATTTGCAAGAAAATCTTACATTACCGCATATAATTAAGATTATTCCGACGTAAATCCGATTTGCAATAACTGTTCCGCCGTTTTCAAAAATTTTTGGGATTAATATCTCTTGTCCATACTCGCATTTATCAGCGAAAAAAACTCTTTTCTTGTATCAGTGTTTTTGATAAAAACACCGCGCAAAGCCGAAGTGGTGGTTGTGGAATTTATCTTTTCAACACCTCTCATCTCCATACACATATGTCTTGCTTCTACGACGACACCGACACCTTTTGGCTTTATCACATCATCTATCGCGTGCGCTATCTGTTCAGTAAGCTGTTCTTGTATCTGCAAACGGCGTGCGAAAATATCTACCATTCTTGGGATTTTTGATAGTCCGACAACTTTGCCGTCTGGTATATAAGCCACATGTGCGCGTCCGATAATAGGCAAAAGGTGGTGTTCGCACATAGAGTAAAATTCTATGTTTCGGATTAGAACCATTTCGTTATTAGAACTTTGAAAAAGCGCATCGTTTAATACTTGTTTTGGGTCAAGCGTGTAACCTTCCGTCATAAATTCCCATGCTTTAGCGACGCGTGAGGGCGTTTTGAGAAGTCCTTCGCGGTTTGCATCCTCGCCGATTAGCTCCAGTATCTTTTTAACTGCTTGTTCAAACTCTTGCTGTTTTGATTTTTGCATTTCATCACTTTGAAAAAATAATAAGGGGTAGATTTTACTAAAATTTTGTTTACAAGTAAATATATCAAAGCGGCATAAATGAGTTATTAAAGAAAACTTTGATATATTCACAAGAAAATTTTTATTATTCAAGAGGAATTCATGGAAATCAGAGTGGTCAGAGTCAATAGCGCAAATGCATCTGCGGCGGCTACAATAAACAGCAAGATTGTAGAGCAAAAAGAGGATAAGATTTTAAAGACATTGGCAAAAGATGTTCGTATTGACGGTTTTAGAAAAGGCAAAGTTCCGCCGTTTGTTTTGAAGGCAAGATACGGCGATAAAGTTAAGGCGGATGCTGAGCAGGAGGCGGTCAAAGAGTTGTATGACGCCGCGATAAAAGAGCTTGGAATTGAAGAAAAGAGCGTAGTCGGAGAGCCGATATTTTCAAAATTTGACAAAAAAGAGAATGAGATAGATGTGGAGATTAAAATCTCTTTTAAACCCGAGGTTAAACTGGACGGATATGAAGAGTGTATTCCCGAATTTAAAACCCTGTCTGTTACAAAAAAAGAGATTGACGAGAGGATAAGTTCGCTTGTAAAACTCTCCGCGCCGCTGAAAACCGTAGAGGCAAAAAGGGGGCTTAAAAACGGCGATTTTGCAGTGATTGATTTTGAAGGGTTTATAGATGATGCTGCATTTGAAGGCGGCAAAGCTGAAAATTACACTCTTGAAGTTGGCAGCAAAAGCTTTATAGAGGGCTTTGAAGATGGACTTGTCGGATTAAAAGCAGGTGGAAGCAAAGATGTTAAAGCGACTTTCCCAAAAGAGTATGCCAATAAAGACTTAGCGGGTAAAGAGGCAGTTTTTAAAGTAAAACTTCATGAGATAAAAGAGCGTGATATACCTGAAGAGATTGGCGAAGATCTTTTGAAAAAGTTTTTGCCCGGCGAAGAGAACCCAACAAAAGAGTTATTGGAAAAAAAGATAAAAGAGCAGATAAAAAATGAGAAAACCTCAAAACTCTATCATGAGGAGCTAAAGCCGCAATTTGTAGAAGCAATAGTCAAAAAATTTACTTTTGACTTGCCGGACAATATCGTGGAACAAGAGATTGATATACACTTTAGAAACGCTTTTGCCAATATTGGCAAAGATGAATTGGAAGAGTATAAAAAAGACCCAAAAAAAGCCAAAGATAAAAGAGAAACATTCAGACAAGATGCTGAAGAGAGCGTTAGACTTACATTTATTGTAAATGAGTTGGCCGTTTTGAACGAAATCAGTGTAACAGACCAGCAGGTTACGCAAATGATATATTATGAGGCACTTCAATACGGACAAGACCCAAAAACGCACTTTGAAAACTATAAAAAACAGGGCGTTTTGCCGGCTATCAAAATGTCAATGATTGAGGACAAACTGTTTCAAACGCTATTTGATAGAGCAAACAAAGGAAAATGATGAGTTACTATATCCCAGTTGTTATAGAAAAAACAGGGCGCGGTGAGCGCAGTTATGATATATATTCCAGACTTTTAAAGGATAGAATAGTTATGTTAAGCGGCGAGATATACGATGAGGTTGCATCGTCAATCGTTGCTCAAATGCTCTTTTTGGAAGCAGAAGACCCAGAAAAGGATATATATCTTTATATAAATTCTCCGGGCGGTGTGGTTACAAGCGGACTTAGCATATATGATACGATGAACTATATCAAGCCTGATATCGTAACTATCTGCATCGGTCAAGCGGCATCCATGGGCGCATTTTTGTTAAGCTGTGGAGCAAAAGGCAAGAGATTTGCCCTTCCAAATGCCAGAATTATGATACATCAGCCTTTGGGCGGCGCACAGGGACAAGCTACCGATATAGAGATACAGGCAAAAGAGATTTTGAGACTAAAGGAAACTTTGAACGATATTTTGGCAAAAAATACAGGTCAAAAACTTGCCAAAATCACTAAAGATACCGATAGAGACTTTTTTATGAGCGCGTATGAAGCCAAAGAGTACGGGCTTATCGACAGTGTGCTTGAAAAGAAACTTTAACGAAAGATTTTGATGATTAGAGAAGTTTTGACATATCCAAATCCCAAACTTAGAACCATTTCGCAGGATGTTACGAGCTTTGATGAAAATTTGCACGCCCTGCTTGACGACTTGTATGAAACTATGCTGCACAAAAACGGCGTTGGTTTAGCCGCTATACAGGTTGGAGTTGCGCTGAATGTTCTTGTGATAAATCCTGTCAATGAAGACGGCGAGCAGAAAAAGGAAGATTTGCTGGAGGTTATCAATCCGCAGATTGTAGAAAGCGAGGGGGTTATCATCTTTCAAGAGGGCTGCCTTAGTGTGCCGAGCGTTTATGAGGATATAGAACGGTTTAAAAAGATAAAGGTGAAATTTTTTGACCGTTTTAGCGTTGAACATACGGAGGTTTATGAGGATTTTATGGCTGTGGCTTTGCAGCATGAGATAGACCACTTAAGAGGGCATATTTTTATAGAAAGACTCTCATATCTAAAGCGCAAAAAATTTGAAAAAGAGTGGAAAAAACAGCTAAAAGAGAAAGCCGCCGTCTAAAATATGAAAAAAAATACCAAATTTATCTCCAAAACCAGAACAATAAGCAACAATATAGAGGAGTTTATCGGGCAGATTTTTCTGTGGTTTTTTGTTGCAGCGGCTTTTGTTTTGATGCAAGGTTTTTTCAGTACATTTTTGCATTTGATTTTCTACCTGCCGCTTTGTATAATCCTCTCAATACCTCTTGGTTTTTCCGTTACTATCGGCATTATTGCAATCATGAACATATGCAAAAACGCATTAAAGAAAAAATAAAATCCGATTTTGAGCGCTACAATAAGACCGTTATCTATAGAGCATATTTATTTTTTGCTTATCACTACTTTCATATATTTTTACTTTAATCAACATAGATAAAAAATATCGTAGTTTTATTATACATATTATATTTAGTAGTTTTTATATATAAATTTTATTATAAATCTATACCATTTAAAATAGCAACTTGAGAGAGCGGGTAAAATATCCTCCAATAATCAGGTAGGATTTGTTCGTTGCCGCTATATGTAAAAGCTGAGGTAATTGCGTTCATGCGGCTCACTTCAAAAAATTCGCAATATTTTATTTCAATAAATTAGGAAATTGCGGATTAGTGATGATTTCATTAATCATTTCTTGGACGAATGGAGTAAATGAACTTGCCAAATCATCGCAGACGCTTCCGAAATATGTTGATGAAGAGTAGTCTTTAGTAATATAAGTTTTAAAAAAATGTCCATTCGTTGAAAATACTTTTAGGGTCATTTGCAAAAATATACTGTGGTCAAAAAGAGTTCCTTTAATGCCTTGATTAATGCTTTCTATCTGGACGCCTATTCTGCTTTTTGAATATTTATCGTAAATACCTGCTATTTTTAATTCATTTTCAAAAGCACGCTGTATAAACTCTTCAATATTTTCATTGTGCGGAGTAACTACATAATGCGGTATCATTAAGCTTCCGCAATAAAAACCATTTTTGCGCATATAAAACATATTATTCGGCGCTGATGATGTAAAATCATCTACTCCAACATTAACTCCTTCAAATTCTTTCAATTTTATTATATTTTCTGTTGATACATTATAATTTTTCATTTTCGTTGTGCAGCCCGTAAATAGAAAAACTATTATGATAAGACTAAAAACAGTTACAAATTTCACTTTTTAGCTCCTTGTTTCTATTTCTAAACTAACTATAGTTATTTGAGAAAGAATTTTAATCCAAATATACTTATAGCAAGTTTAACCATAGGTAGTTTTTATGCGGGAAATTATTTTTGATGATGATGAGCTGTATAGGCGTATTGGTTACAATGTCGCAAAAATACGAAAATCAAAAAATATAAGTCAGCTTGATTTGGCGCTTGCTATCGGATTAAAATCAGTTGGTCTGATATCCGTTGCAGAGATTTATCACAACAAAAAACATTTTAATATCTCACATTTAAGTAAAATCGCCGCTGTTTTAGATGTGGATATCTGCGAATTTTTCAAAAAAGCAGATGATACGCTATCTTAATATATGGGTTGCGGCATTCATGAGAAGCAGTATTTAGCTCCAAAATCCGTTTTTGCGACGAAGCGATAAAAAATCAACATTTAAACTATTTCATAAAACAATGAAAAGCCTTAAGCATATAAAAATTTGATTGATTAGGGTTTTGCGTTGACTTTTTAGAAATGATAATATCTATTTCAAACAATCAAGTTCTTGTTGTACTCAAAATAAAAGAGTGTTATAATAACTAATTATTAGTCGGTTTTAGAGGAAAGGGACGTAATGGAAAAGGATTTTAACAAGTTTTTTTGGGAACTGTTGGGCGTTAAACATAGAGTTTATGATATGGAAGATATTTTTTTATCAAATAATGATAGAAAGGATAGATATGAAAAACAATTTGAAAGGTTTTTAAAAGAGCCTTTCAAACTAAGCAATGATGAGTATTATAAATTGCTTACTGTAGAAGCGCGTGTTTTTTGTCAACTATTTCCACATGAAGGAAATAAATATCTTTCTTTCTGTGTAAATCAGGTCATAAATGCGATACTCAACTATAAACTATTTTTATGGCTTAAATTGGATAAACAGCAGTTTATCAACATGTTCGCTTTTCAGATGGCTTTAATCGTAGAGCATATGCATAAAAACGAGCTTGACACTTTTGCCCAAAGAGGACCAAGCAAGTATTATGGTGAGCATATGCATAAAAACAAGCTTGACACAAGAGCATTTGATGAGAGTTTAGATAAAAAAAGTTTTTATCCATTTATTAAAGATATATCAGCTAATGCTTTGGCAAGTTCTTATTACACTGAATATTTAGAAAATATAAGAGAATATTTATCTCAAAAAAATAAAAATGCTGAAAATGAAAAAAATGACAATGAGATAAAGAAATATGATGATGCAGAACAGTTCTCTAAATTGGAAAAATGCTATCAAGAAAGAATTGGTCAATGGCAAAAAAATAAATCTCTACCGTCTTTTATCGATATTATCTTAATATCATTTTGCAAAACAAAAGATGAAAAATCGGATTATTATGTAATACAGATGTTGCTTGCAAGAGCATTTCTTCACATAAGAAAACATAAAAATATTTTTAAAGATGATATTGAAAACTTTTTTTTAGAACAATTAAAAAAATTTAGAGAAGAGTTAAAAAAGCTTTTTAAAAACAATAAAAAAGCTTTGATTAAAGAGAAACAATGTCAATATTTAATGCCTGTCGATGATATCATAGATATGGTTTCAAATTCCTGCTCACCTGAAGATATTACGGGATTTTTTAGCGAAATTGGTCCAATTATTGAACTGCTCTCTCAATCCGAATTTGGCAAAATGATATCGCAAAAAATTCAAGAGTCATGCAAGATAGGCAATAAAACCGATATCGCTTTGATGTTCAATGAAAAACAATATATACAAGTAATTGAAGTATTGGACAGCCAAAATGCACTTTTATATCAACCTCGCATTTTTCTCATACAATTTATAGCCGCATTGAAACTAAACGATGACAAATTGGCAAGACAATATTGGAAATTACTTAATAGAAATCTTCCTGTTTTGCGTAAATTTCAAAAAAATGATTTCAAAAAAATAGCCCAAAATACTGATGACTTGGAAGAATGTATAAAAAAAATTTCTAAATTTTTAGAAAATGTCGGCAATTAAGGTGGTATAAAGTTTCATTCGAGTTACAATTTCCACTATGTATTTCAAGACAAGTGTTTGAAATGCAAATTCTTTATAAAGGAGGGAATTCAATGGCAAAGCAAGACGATTTGGACAATCACGCCAACCAGTGCAATCCAAATAACGATGAATATTGGAATTCGCGAGATGAGGAAAAGCCTGACGACGACCATAATAGTCAAGACGATGACGATGATGAGTAGTCTAATATTTTTGACAAAATAAGGAGGAAAAAAATATGTCAAAATCAACCAAAATGGCGCCAAAAGATGCAGCCAGAATCCAATCTGCCGAAGCAAAGCAAAATGGCGGCGCTGTATCAAAAGGTTCTTTTGCGGCTAAAGCTCAAAAAGCTGCGGCTAAAAAATAACAAGCAGGGGAGGAAAACCTCCCCTGCCATCACTATCGCAATTTTTGATATCCACTTGATTTTATTGCTTGCCAATTTTATTGTTATCTCTCGTTTTTTGACTAAAACTATGGTTTTTTGAAAAAAGTCCAAACAGTAAAGGTTTGATTACAGCCCTGCGTTTTTCATCTGTTCGGATTGGAAGTGCGCGATTAGAGGTTCTACTATCTCGTCAAAAAGCCCTCCCTCTATGATTGCGTCAAGTCTGTAAAGCGTGAGGTTAATTCTATGGTCGCTTATGCGGTTTTGCGGAAAGTTGTAAGTCCTTATGCGCTCACTTCTATCGCCTGAGCCAACTTGTGATTTTCTATCCGTCATCTCTTGCCTCAAGCGCTCCCCTTCTTGCATCTCATAAAGCCTTGCTCTTAAAACTTTCATAGCGGCGTCTTTGTTTTTGTGCTGTGATTTGCCGTCTTGATTTACGACGACGATGCCTGTGGGGATATGGGTGATTCTAACGGCGCTGTCTGTTGTATTTACGGATTGTCCTCCATGACCTGAGCTTCTCATAACGTCAATCTTCAAATCATTCGGATTTATCTGTACATCAACTTCATCAACTTCGGGCATGACGGCTACGGTAACGGCTGATGTGTGCACTCTTCCTTGAGATTCGGTTTCTGGCACTCTTTGGACTCTATGCGTGCCGCCCTCATGTTTTAAGCGGCTGTATGCGCCTTTGCCCTGTATCAAGGCGATAATCTCTTTGAAACCGCCCAAAATGCCTTCGCTTTGACTTACTATCTCAACCTTCCATCGTTTGCTTTCGGCATATCTCACGTATGCCTTAAACAGGTCTGCGACAAACAGCGCGGCTTCATCTCCACCTGTTCCTGCGCGTATCTCAAGAAATATATTTTTATCGTCGTTTGGGTCTTTTGGAAGAAGCAAAACTCTTATCTCGTTTTCAAGTATCTCTTTGTTGCGCTCCAGTTCTCTTAACTCCTCTTTTGCTAGGTCGCCAAGTTCGGTGTCTTCAAGCAAATCTCTGTTTGTGTCAATGCTCTCGCAGATGTTGATATAATTTTTAGCTTTTGTGTAAATCTCTTCAAGCGATGCCTGCTCTTTTGAAAGTTCAGTCATTTTTTTAATATCCGCAGATATATTAATGTCCGACAAGAGCGATGAAAGCTCAATATAGCGATTGATGAACGGTAAGAGTTTGTTTTTTAGCATAAAAAGAGGGGTCAAAACCGCTTAAGCGGTTTTGGTTTTCAAAGAGTTGACAAGTTTGGCAAGCCTGCTTACTTTTCTGGCTGCCGTATTTTTTGTTAAAATACCTTTGCCGACATAAGAATGAATATCTTTGTTAGCTGTTACAAATGCCGTATCTGCAGCTACGGTATCGTTTGCACTAACAGCTGTTAGCACATTTTTTGTTAGATTTCTGATACGAGTTTTATAAAATCTATTTCTCTCGGTTCTAATCTTCGTCTGCCTTGCGCGTTTTTCCGAGGATTTATGATTTGCCATAGTAAAATGCCTTTTTTGAAAATTTAGTGCTGGATTATACATAATTACAAATTAGACGAAACTTAATTTAAGTAAATCTTAATACTGTTCTATCTTTTTTGCGATAAAATAGAAAATTTACTGTTTGTTTGTTACAATACACAATTATTTTTTGCAAAAGCTTAAGGATTGGTCATGAAACTATTCGGAACGGATGGAGTGAGGGGAAAAGCCGGTGAAAAACTGAGCGCCGCAACAGCAATAAAACTTGCGATGGCTGCGGGAATATTTTTTAGAAAAAACTCACTAACAAACAAAATTTTGGTAGGCAAAGATACAAGAAAAAGCGGCTATATGATAGAAAATGCGATAGTTTCAGGGCTTACCGCAGTAGGATATAATGTCATACAAATAGGTCCGATGCCGACTCCTGCGATTGCCTTTTTGACCGAAGACATGAGATGTGATGCTGGAATCATGATAAGCGCATCTCACAACAGTTATTTTGACAACGGCATCAAATTTTTTGACCACACAGGCTACAAACTTGACGTCAAGGATGAAGAGGAGATAGAGAAAATCTACTTTAACTCCGACCTGATAGAGCAAAATCAAAAAGTAGAGCTTGAGATAGGCACTTCAAAACGCATTGACGACGTGATAGGGCGCTATATTGTCCATATAAAAAACTCGTTTCCGAAAGATTTGACGCTAAAAGATAAACGAATAGTGCTTGATGTGGCAAACGGCGCGGCTTATAAAGTCGCTCCTACGGTTTTCAGCGAACTTGGAGCCGATGTTTTTGTGATAAACGACGAGCCCAACGGCAGCAATATAAACCTTTCATGCGGCGCTTTACATCCACAAAAACTTGGCGAAGAGGTTGTGAAATTTCGCGCTGATATCGGTTTTGCGTTTGACGGAGATGCCGACCGCCTTGTCGTAGTAAACGAACATGGCAAAGTAGTAGAAGGCGACAAGCTTTTGGGTGTTTTAGCTAACTATATGAAGGTAAACTCTCTGCTGAAAAGCGACTATGTGGTGGCTACTGATATGAGCAATCAAGCGTTGGAGAATTTTTTAAAAACTAAAGGCATCAAGCTTGCGCGTTGCTGTGTGGGCGATAAATATGTTCTGGAAAAACTAAAAGAGCTTGGCTCAAACTTCGGCGGCGAGCAGAGCGGACATATCATCTTTTCAGACTTTGCAAAGACAGGTGATGCGCTTGTGGCGGCTCTTCAAGTGATGGCGTATCTGCTTACAAAAGAGGAGAAAGTTGCAAGCAGCGCGGGATTAAATCCTTTTGAACTTTATCCGCAAAATCTAATTAATTTGGAAGTGGGCAAAAAAATACCGCTTGAAGAGATAGATGGCTATCAAGAATTTTGCGATAAGTTGAAAAGTCAAAATATAAGACCGCTTATCAGATATTCCGGTACTGAAAATCTGCTGCGGATTTTACTTGAAGCAAGCGATGAGAAAGTGCTGCGCGAAGTATCCGAAGAGAGCAAAGAGTTTTTCAAAAGGGTACTGAATGGCTAAGAAGATTATCGCGGGTCTGGTTTGTGCCTTGATTGTTTTTTGTCTGGATCAATATATAAAATCCGTGTTTTTGAACGGATTTATATGGCATAGTAAGATAATCTCTCTTTATCTTGTTTTGAATAAAGGAGTCGCTTTCTCTATGTTCGCATTTCTGGGCGAAAGCTTAAAATATATACAGATAGCGCTTGTCTTTGTACTTTTGGTGATTGCATACTACGAAAAAGAGTTTTTTTTAAAAAATTATATAGCTGTGGGCATGCTTTTTGGAGCCGCCTGCGGCAATATATACGATAGGTTTGTCGAAGGCGGGGTTGTTGATTATATAGCATGGCATTACGGATTTGAATTTGCTGTGTTTAATTTCGCCGATGTGATGATAAACTTCGCGGTGTTTTTAATAATTTTGAAAATGCTTTTTACAAAGCGAAAAAAGCCATAGTTTTTATAAAATGTTACAGCTGTTTTTCTACAAAATAAAAACGAGACAATCAATAAACTTCAAAGTTTTACTGCTTGAAGTGTAATTTAATTAATGTAATGAGGCTATCCGTCATTGCTTTGCTAATTTCAAAAATTCCCAGAATAAGCACTATTGCCATTATTATAGGAAATAACATAAATATAATGCAGACAAACAATTCAGATAAAAAACCATGAACTCATAATTCATAATTGGAAAAATCGCCAAATATTACAACTATCGTTAATGGTATAGAAACTATAACACATGCAATAAACCCTGCAATTTCAAATAATTTTTTCATTGCTTACTCTCCTAATAAAATAGTTGTAATTACAACTATTTTATAAAAAATATAAAAATAAACATTAATTCACTATAATAATACTTAATTTGTTTATATTTTTAATAATATTCGGTAGTTTATATTATTGTATTTTGGATATGTATTGTATCAATACTGCAAGTACCATTATTGGATATTTGATAAATACTTGCTGTTTGTGTTAGTTTCTGGCGGACAGAGAGGGATTATAATTTGGCTTAGAAAGCCTATAAACAAAGTGTTTTATTTTAACGATATTCATTTTATACCCTTAAAAATACCCTTAAAAATCAATCTCTCCACTCTCCCATTTTTCAGCAAATGCAATTATATCATCTCTTTTCCATACAACATATCTATGCTTTTTTATTGCAGGTGCTGGAGCTTTGCCCGCATTAACCATGTCGCGCCATGCTGTCGCGCTAAAATTGAACAAAAATGTTATATCGGCTATTGTTAAGTATAGTTTTTCAAGGGGTGAATATTCTTTAGTTGTTTTCATTTTTTGTCCTTTGCTTCGTTCCACCTGCGGGCTATTTCCTCGCCTAATTTTTTAGCGTCGTCAAATACGGCATGTTTATCACACCCATTAGTGTTAAGCGTAATTTCTGCAAATCCAAAATTGCTACTCCTCCCTTCCTCCTCAACACAAAGGATAACGTCATCATATTTTTCTTTTGCCACACAGACTAATTTTACTGTTTCGGTGTCAAAACTACCTTCAACATATTCCCATTTAGGTGTTATTTTCATAATTTTTTCTCCTGAGTTGTTTTAATTTAAGCTTATTATTTTTTTTAAGCACGCTATAAAATGCGATAGTGTTGCTATTTCCGCACTTACAATATTCTGCCGCACTCGCAGCAGATAACTTTCTGATAAGGGTTTATTTTTTACCCTTTTTATCAACAATCCATACAGCGATAGCCGTAATAATAAAGCCGATAAATGCAACAATCGCAAGTAAAATGCCAAAAATTAGCGCGGTTGTTTCTAACATTGTTTGCTCCTTTTAGGCTATTTTCTGTTGAGTTAGCCTGTTATAAATATACTC
>JAISNG010000071.1 GCA_031276365.1 Campylobacteraceae bacterium
CGCCGGCGGAGTTGATATTATCGCGGAGATAAGTGCGCAAAAAAGGCCTGCCAAAGAGAATTTGAGAGCATATGAGATAAACATAAAAGATTTGCAAGGCGGGCATTCTGGAGTGGACATAGACAAAAATATCCCAAATGCGATTAAGATTTTAGCGCAGGAGATTGATGCCGACAAATGTGAACTTTCGTCAATATGCGGCGGAGAGAGGATGAACTCCATACCAAAAAGCGCATCCGCGATAGTTTACGCCGCGAAAGATTTTGTTTTAAAAAACAAGGATTTGAACATACAGGAAATGAAAGGCAGCGGTAATATTTTTGTGCATTCCAAAAACATAATCGCGATGCTCCAAAGTTTCAATCAAGGTATGCGCTCTTTTAACGACGAGCTTAAAATCCCCAATGCAAGCATCAATCTCTCAACCATCAAAACAGATGATGAAAAAGTCAGGGTGGAGTTTTTCGCAAGGGCAATGGATAAAAAAGCTCTGGAGAATTTGCGCGATGAAACGGTTGTGTTTTTAAAAAGCTTCGGATTTGAGGTTAAAACAGAAGGATTTTCGGCTCCATGGAAACCAAATATCACGCCGTTTGCAAAAAAACTTCAAAAAATAGTGCAAAAATCTTTTAAAAATGTGGAATTCAAAGCGATGCATGCGGGACTTGAATGCGGCATCTTTGAAAGCATCAATCCATCTCTTCAAACCGCCTCAATAGGTCCTAATATCCACTTCCCGCACTCTTTGAATGAGCGCTGCGAAATCGCATCTGTAGAAAGAGTGCAAAAAATTTTGGAGGAGTTGATATGGGATTTGGAGTAGATTTAAGTACAAAAAGTATATAATCAGTTTTTTAATAAAACATTAAAAAGACAGATATGTCATTTAAAAGAAAATTTAGAAAACTTTTAAAAACACCCTCTGTTTTTTGAAGAGTATATTTTTTAGAAAGCTGCATTTAAACAAGTATATTCAATATTTTTATATTGTAAAAGCAGATATATCAGACGCAAAGAGACCTCAATTTGTCTTTTGCAAACCAAAAGACGACTTAAAAGGCGGATTTTGGCAACTATTTTACCGCCCTGATAATGTCTATTTTGAATGATTTGATTTTATGGTGCATGGTTTTACATGCTATCTTTTTTTGAAAAATAACACAATAAATTATAAAATGATATGGTCGCATGAAAAAAGCAGTTCGTTCATATAGCGCAGTTTATTTGACTTCACAAAGCTGCATGAAGTATATATTTGGTTTACGAGCGATGCTGTTCTGGATTTGGCGTTGAGGCAATGGCTAAGGCTGAATAAAAAAGTTAGGATATATAGTCAATATACTTGAAAAACTTGGCAAATATAATGCCATACATGTTAGAAATACAGACTACAAAACTGGCTATAAAATATTTTTTGAGAAAATTAACGCAAACTTGGAGACAAAATAGTCCTTTACGCAGACGACCTGCAATGTCAGCTTTATGCCAAATTTTTTTGACGGCAAACTTCATGTGCTTACACAGCTTCCGAATATATAAAGTTAACCTTTACATGAGAATAAAAATCTTCACAAATATAGCATCAATGTGAATATTCTTGCAGATTTGTTTATCTTGGCAAATGGGAAAAATCTCCATTTTTCAACACTTTTTGCCGAATGCCAAATATCCGCACATTAAAAGGAATGGTGGTTATGGTTTTAGCGCTCTCGCAAAAAAGCTTCATAAAGGGCAGAGTTGGTTAAAAAAATTTTGTACGGAAATTAATGAGTTACTTACAATACTCGCTTTTTTGTCGCCTTTTTGAAATAGAGCCAGATGATAAAAACCAGAAAAGCTAAAATAACGGGCGCTATGTATGGCTTATCTTCCAGCATATAAAATATTTTCGTGAAATACTCTCCCGCGTAATAACTGCCATATCCCAAAGATAATGCCCAGATGATTGCGGCAATGAGATTTATGATATTAAATTTTAGCAACGGATACTTGGTAAGTCCCACAGCTATTGGAATTAGAGTTTTGAGTCCGTAGATAAATTTTTTGATGATAATAATCCTGTCTCCGTATCTTTTCATCAAAATATGGCTCAAAGCGAGCTTTCTGCGGTGTTTTTTTATGTATGGCATTATGACTTCACGATTATATCTGCCGATGCTTGATAAGACGGCATCCCCTATAAAATTGGCAGTTGCTGCCACGGCGATTGACACTTCTATGTTCATAACTCCCTTGTATGAAAGCACGCCCGCTGCGATGATGGCAACCATACCGCCGCCAAAAGAGTATAGAAAAAGGGCTATATAGCCCCAAGTAGCAAGCGATGTTAAAATCTCTTCCACTATTATCTCTTTGGCACGTTTTGGTATAAAGCGTGAACTTTGACGTTATCTGGCATAATCAACCGCTCTTGTTTCCCTTATCACGTTTACCTTTATCTCACCGGGATACTGCACTTTTTCTTCAATCTCTTTGCTTATCTCTCTTGCCAAAAGAACGGCTTCATCATCATTTACAAGTTTGGCATTTGCGATGACTCTTATCTCTCGTCCCGCATTTATCGCGTATGCTTGCTTGATGCCCTCTTTTGATTTTGCTATCTCTTCTATGTCTTGAACACGTTTTAAAAAACTCTCAAGCACTTCTCTTCTCGCGCCAGGACGCGCAGCGGAAAGCGTATCGGCAGCGCATACTGCGGCGGCTTCTATAGACGCAGCTTCTTCGTGTCCATGGTGCGCATAAATCGCATTTACAACGATTGGATGTTCTTTATAACGCTTGCAGACATCTGCACCCAAATCAACGTGGCTTCCTGCAAACTCATGCGTTAAGGATTTGCCTATGTCGTGCAAAAGTCCTGCTCTTTTTGCAAGTTGTTCATTTCCGCCAAGCTCTGCGGCAATGATACCTGCAAGGTTTGCAACCTCAAGAGAATGCCCAAGAGCGTTTTGTCCGTAACTTGCGCGAAATTTTAATTTGCCTATCAATTTTACAATTTCAGGGTGAACTTTTGTAAGTCCCAAATCCATAACGATATTTTCGCCCTCTTCCAAAAGATTTTGCTCAAATTCGTCTTTAACTTTTTCATGTATATCTTCAATGCGCGCGGGCTGGATTCTGCCGTCTTCTATCAAAAGCTCTATAACTTTCGTCGCAACCGCCCTTCTGTAAAGGTTAAAACTGCTTAATATAATCGCATTTGGCGTGTCGTCTATGATGATATCAACGCCTAAGAGCATCTCAAGAGTCTTGATATTTCTACCCTCTTTGCCTATAATGCGTCCTTTCAAATCATCATCTTTAATGTTTACAACATTTATAAGCCTCTCCGCCGCAAAATCTCCAGCAAATCTCGTTGTAGCCTGCGCCAATATATAATTTGCCTTGCGCTTTGCCTCCTGTTTTGCTTCCTCTTCATATTTTCTGACCACATGCGCTATCTCAGCGCGGGATTGCTCTTCTACCTTTTTAAGGATTATCTCTTTTGCTTCACACTCGGTAAGTCCTGCGGAGTGTTCCAAAACACGGATAGCCTCTTTGAGTTTGGTTTGATAGTCTTGCTTTAGTTTCACAACCTCTTGATTTAACTCTTCTGTCTTTTTTTTGAATACATCTATATCGTCTTTATCTTTTGAGAGTTTTTTGAAATCTTCTTTAAGAGATATCTCTCGCTTCTCAACATCGGTAAGTTTGATGATATACTCTTTTTTGAGTTTTATCGCCTCTTCTTCAAAACGCCTTTTGGCGGCTAATTCAGCTTCTTGAACTTTTATATTTGCATTTTTTAGTACAAGCTCGGCTTCATGCTCTATGGCTTTGGCTCTTGCCTTTGCCTGCGTTGTGTAAATCTCATAATTTGCCGCGTCAAGTTTTTTTGCTATTGCAAATCCTGCGGCTCCCGTAATTGCGGCAGCAGCTACTCCTATTCCTAACTCTAAAAACATTTTTTCCTCTTTTTATCATAATATCTGTCGGGGTTATATAAATATCTGCCTGCATATCGTAAGCTTCGCAGAGCTTTTTTTCAGTAAAACATTTAGCAAGTTGAATAAAAATGACTAAAGGTTTTGGCTTCAGGGCAGAAAAAAACCTGTCATATATTCCCTTACCAAAACCAACTCTTCTCATGTCCCCGTCAACCCCGATGACAGGAACTACCGCTATATCAACCTTTTGCGCAAGCCCGCAAGAATCGGCGGGCTCTAAAATATTAAACTTTTTTTTCCATACAGGCAATCTGTATTTTACCAATTTAAAACTGACACATTCCATAAATGGAACATAGATTATTTTATTTCGTCTTAATTTTGGAAAAATCTGCCTCAAATCAACCTCCGTTTTAAGCGGAAGATACATCAATATCGTCTTAAAGCGCAGCTTTTTAAGAACGCTGTTTAAAGCTTTTGAGGCAATATGCGAATTCCTAAAATATTTTTCGCGCGAAATATGCTCAAGTTTCTCAAGACAGATTTTGCGAAACTGAACTTTTGACATGTCATTATTTGTGCTTTTAAGCGACATTTTTCTATAATTTCCTTTTTTTAAAAATCATTTTACAACAACAAGGATAACTTCGTGATAAAAAATACCGCCATTATCGTGCTTGTTTTGTGTTTTAGCATTTTTTTTGGCTGCAGTTCCACTGATAAACCGCTGAAACAAAACCAAAGCATAACGCTGAAAACTACCGAAAGCAAAACGATAACGCTTAAAAAAACAGCTGATGGATTTGTTTACGGCAATAAATCGTTATTGTTAGTATTTTTTACGACTTCATGTAGTCCGTGTAATGCTCAAATCCCACATCTGAACAGTCTTCAAAGCAGATATGAAAACGACTTTGACATCGTCTCCGTTATCCTTGAAAACAAACCTCTTGAAGAGATTCAAAGTTTTGCGGCAGATAAAGGCATGGATTTTATCGTTACCCTTGATAAAAACAACTTCAAACTCTCATCTACTCTTGGCAATATAACAAGCGCGCCTTACATGGTGATGTATGACAAAAACGGCGCATATATTACTGACTATACTGGAGCAGTGCCTGAAGAGATGATAGAGGCGGATTTGAAAAGGACTTTTTGATGTTTGCTTCCATAAAAAAAGGACTTGGCAAAACTCTTGAAGCAATAAGAGATATCGTTCCTGCAAAACAGGAAAAAGTAGGCAAGGAGCTTTTAGAAGAGGTTCTTTTGGAAGCTGACGTAAATTACGAACTTATTGAAGAGATAATCTACTATCTCCCGCCGCAAAACAGCGTCGGCAGAGAGGATATCAAAAGAGTTTTGAAGTCCTATTTTGCGTATGACAATAAGCCCGCCATCCAAACCGCACCCTTTGTAGAATTGATAGCAGGCGTAAACGGAGCAGGCAAAACAACTACCATCGCAAAACTTGCCAACATATACAAAAAACAAAATAAAAGCGTTTTGCTGGGAGCTGCGGATACATTCAGAGCCGCGGCCATAGAGCAGCTTAGACGCTGGAGCGAAAAGATAGACGTCCCGATAATCTACACCAAACAAGGACATGACCCGTCAGCCGTAGCTTACGACACGATAATGTCCGCAAAGGCAAAAAAAATTGACAATGTCATTATAGACACAGCAGGACGCCTTCACAATCAGGTAAATCTTGCCAACGAACTCAAAAAAATTGTCAAGATATGCGACAAAGCCGACAGTGGCGCGCCTCACAGAAAAATTTTGATACTTGACGGCACACAGGGAAATTCGGCGGCAAATCAAGCGCTTGCATTTAATGAGACGATAGGCATAGACGCTCTTATCATCACAAAACTTGACGGCACGGCAAAGGGCGGCTCGCTCTTTAGCATCGCTAAAACCATGCAGCTTCCGATACTTTATGTGGGTGTTGGCGAGGGAATGGACGACCTTATAGCGTTTGATGCGGAAAATTATGTAGATACGATACTTGATGCGCTTTTCGGGCAGTAGTTATGGCAAAGAAAAAACAGAGTCTTTTTGAGTGTCAAGCATGCGGCTTCCAAAGTGCGGCAGAGCTTGGTAAATGCCCAAACTGCGGTGCATGGGGTGAATTTCTGGAGCTGACTCAAGAGCAGATAGACACTCTTAAAGTAACAGCAAAAGTTTCCGACAAATCAACCGTCGCAAAACCAATCACGGAAATAGAATTTGAAAGCGTTGAGAGATTCAGCTCAAACAATGAAGAGTTAGACTTAGTCTTGGGCGGTGGAATAGTAGAGGGCAGCTTAACACTCATAGGCGGAAGTCCTGGGGTCGGTAAATCAACGCTGCTTTTAAAGATAGGCGGTAATCTTGCAAAAAGCGGCAAAAACGTATTATACATAAGCGGCGAAGAGTCCGCAGGTCAGATAAAACTTCGCGCTGCGAGGCTGGACAGCTTACATAAAAATCTCTATCTTTTGTGCGAAATAAATCTTGATACGATTTTGCACGAACTCTCATTAAGAAAATTTGACGTGCTTATTATAGACTCCATTCAAACGCTCTACAGCGAAAAAATCTCTTCCGCACCAGGAAGCGTTTCGCAGGTAAGGGAGATAACGTTTGAGCTTATGCGCTACGCCAAAGACAAAAATGTAGCGGTTTTCATCATCGGACACATCACAAAAGAGGGCTCAATCGCAGGACCTCGCATACTTGAACACATGGTAGATACGGTGCTGTATTTTGAAGGCG
>JAISNG010000079.1 GCA_031276365.1 Campylobacteraceae bacterium
TATGTGATGATATAGAAAAGGTTTATAATGGCTTTTTTAGGTTTTATATGACAGAATAAATGGTATTTGCCAAACGTGCATAAATGATAAAATGTACATTTGCTTAAGTTGGAATGACAAAGAGAAGACAAATACTGCCTATGTGTTTGTTTGTTGTTGAGTTAAGAAATGACGAAAAAAGCAAAAATAACGGAAAATCACACAAAAGCCGCTTATATGCAGCATTACTTTATATTCTCATAAGATATCCGTTATAACGCTAAAAAATTCTATTTAACGCCGTACAACTTTACTTTATTTCCTCAGGAGACAATCTTCCCTCCTCTATCATATTGAGCACAATATCTCTAAAAATCGGCGCTGCGCTCTGTGCGCCGAAATAGTCGCGCTCAGGCTCTATAACCAAAACGCCGATGGTGTACTTATCTCCTTTTTTGTCATTTGCAAAACCGATAAACGAACTATTGTAGCGTCTGTAGTAAACGCCGCCCTGCGCTATTTGCGCCGTTCCAGTTTTGCCGCCGATAGTTACACCCTCAACAAAAGCTCTTGTGCCGCTGCCCTCTTTTACCGTATATATAAGCGTTTCTTGTATTATATTTGCGATATGTTCAGGCAAAACTCTTACGGGTTCTTCATTTTTTATCTCATGTATTGCGTTTTTTTTATCTATGATAAAGCTGACGATTTTGGGATTTACCAAAAGACCGCCATTATTGAAGACATTAAACGCGCGCAAAAGCTGCATAAAATTGACATTGATACCGTATCCATAAGCCATTGTTGAGCGCGTAATTTCGCTTTTAAACTGATTGAGCGAGATTTTATCGCCGATATTTTCCTGCGCCAAATCTATGCCAGATTTTTCGCCAAAGCCAAACGCCATCAATCCGTCTTGATACTCTCCCGCGTCCAGTTTTTGCCCAAGCTGTGCCATGACTACGTTTGAAGAATAGATTATCGCATCGCGCGCGGTTATCCATTCGGATTTGAATTTATGTTCGTCTTTGATATTATATTTGCCTATGTTGTACTCGCCGCCGTGAGTTCTGAATATATCTTTGGAAGTTATCTTACCCTCTTTCAAAAGAAGTGAATAGACTATGGGCTTTATGACTGAGCCCGGTTCGTAGATATACTCTACATGACGTATGTTTAAAAATGGATAATCACTCTGTTTTAGAGAGTTTGCATCATATCTATTAGAGCTGGCGAGCGATAAAATATCGCCTGTATCACTTTTCATAACAACAGCTATAATCTCCTTTGCCTCAAGTCTTTTCTTGTGCAAATCAAGTTTATGCTCAATCATCTTTTGAAGTTTCAGCGGAATGGAGAGCTGTATATCCTGCCCGTTTATAGGCTCTTTGACTTTCACCTTTTTGTTTAAAATGATAGTATCTATCACATCTCTGTAACCCGCTATGTATATATCCTGCGCAAAGCTTAGCTTGTCTTCATAGTAACGCTCCAAGCCTTTGACGCCCTCTCTTCTTGTGATAGCGTCCTGTTCTATTTTGCGCGTATATCCGACTATCGGAGAGAGCGTATCTTTATGGAGATAAATCCTTGATTCTCCGCTTTGGACTATGTCAAGTCCGCGTAAAAATGACTCTCCATTTGCCTTAAACACGCCGCGTTTCAAAAGTTTACTTCCCAAAGAGCGCAAAAGTTTGGCGTTTTTGGCATCGGCGCTGTAAGACAGGATAACGCTTCCTTTTTTTGATTCTACGATTTTTCTGACATCTTTTTCACTGTCGCCAGAATACAAAGAGTAAAGCTTGATAAAAAGCTCTTTTTGTTCGGGGTCAATATTTCTCGTATCAACCATGACTTTATAGAGTCTTTGACTGCTTGCAACAGTGTAATTGTCAGCACTTAAAATTGAGCCTCTTAACGACATTCTTGTGTCGCTTGTCTGGAGGTTTAGACGCTGCAAGTTTGTATTTGACCAATATAAAAGAGCGATAACGAATATCAAAAAACATACCGTAACGCCAGTAAAAAAGATGAGAAATTTAGATTTGACCTTGTCATCCATAAAAAATCACTTGTGTTTTAATCGCGAATTATATAAAAGTTTTTATAAAAATCAGTTTTTAAACCATTTTTGAGTAAAATCTGCCTTTAAAAACACTGAAAGAGAGACTATGGCGGCGGATAAAACGCTTTTTATACTCTGCGTATTTTGCATATTTGTTGGTATGGCCGCTTCATATTCGCTCTCATTTTATGTTGCGGCGCACTACGCAGACTCATATCATTTTTTTGTCAAACAATTTCTTGTTGGCACACTCGGTATCGCCGTCATGTGGTATCTTTCGCAGTTAAATCCGGACAAATATATCTCCGCTATCGGCTTTGGAATATTTACCGTATGTTTTTTTATAATTGTATTCATGTGGTTTCTTCCAGAACAGTTCGTCAAATCCGTAGGCGGCGCAAAAAGATGGATAATGCTTCCGGGCTTTTCATTTGCGCCTGTTGAATTTTTAAAAATCGGTTTTGTATTTTTACTTGCGCGCAATTTTGCAAAAGATATAATTCCAAATAAAAGAACGTTCAAGGAAGAGTTGAATCTGCTGCTGCCCTATCTCATCATATTTCTAATCATTACATTTTTTATAGTTGTCTTGCAAAACGACATAGGACAGGTTATTGTTTTGGCTTTGACATTTTCGGTTATGGCGCTTTTTGCAGGTACAAGCTTTAGATTTTTCCTGATTGCGCTGCTCTTTTTCGTTATAGCCTCCATACTCATCATCGCAAACTCCGAACACAGGATAGTACGCATAAAAGGCTGGTGGTTTTTTGGGCAGGATTTTTATCTTTCGTTCTTACCTGAAAATATCGCAAATTTTTTAAGGATAGAAAACGCTCCCGAACCATATCAGCTATTTCACTCGCTTAACGCGATAAAACATGGAGGACTTTTTGGGGAAGGCATAGGAGACGGCATCATAAAGCTTGGATATTTAAGCGATGTTCATACGGATTTTGTTTTAAGCGGAATAGCTGAAGAAATAGGAGCGATTGGCGTTATCGGCATAACTTTTATCTTGTATTTGATTGTATACCGCCTCTTCAAAATAGCAAGCAGGTCGCAAAACCGTGTGTATTCTCTCTTTACGCTTGGATTTGCAATGCTTTTGGTATTTTCATTTCTTATGAATGCATACGGCATCATATCCATCACACCGATAAAAGGCATCGCCGTACCGTTTTTAAGTTACGGCGGAAGTTCGCTTTTGGCTACATGTATAGGGATAGGAATGATACTAATGATAAGCAAAAGGGCAGATTTGAGATGATTGCGATAACGGGCGGCGGCACTGGCGGACATCTTAGCGTTGCAAAAGCGATAGCCGAAGAGTACGTCAAAATCGGCATAAAACCGCTCTACATAGGTTCTACAAACGGACAGGACAGGAGTTGGTTCGAAAACAGCCCGCTCTTTTACAAAACTATCTTTTTGCCATCATACGGCGTTGTCAATCAGGGATTTTTCGGAAAAATAAAATCTTTTCTAAATATCATAAAACTCTCGTTTAAAGTGCGGAAAATACTCAAAAATGAAAAAATAACAAAGCTCTTTTCAGTCGGCGGATACTCGTCAGCGCCAGCGTCGTTTGCGGCTATTTTGGGCGGAGTTTCGCTTTTTATACATGAGCAAAACGCCTGCATGGGAATGCTCAATAAAACAATTTCACATTTTGCAAAGTATATTTTCAGCTCTTATGATAAAAACTCCAAAAGCAAAGATTATCCTGTCGGCGAAGAGTGGTTTAAGCTCCGAAAAAAGCGTGCTGAATTAAAAACCATCGCCTTTTTAGGCGGCTCTCAAGGAGCGAAATTTATAAATGATTTGGCTTTAAAAATGTCTTCATGGCTTCATAAAAACAGTATCAAAATCATTCACCAAACAGGCAAAAGCGAATATGAAAATATAAAACAATATTATAAAGAACAGGGCATCGACGCTGATGTTTTTGACTTTTATTCGCCGCTTTGCGACAAGTTGAAAAATGCTGATTTTGTCATCTCGCGCTCGGGTGCGGGCAGCATGTGGGAGCTTGCCGCCGCGCAAATTCCCGCTCTTTTTATACCATATCCATATGCGGCTAAAAACCATCAATACTTTAATGCCAAAACTTTAGCCGATAAAAACGCCGCTATTTTAATAGAACAACGCGATATAAGCGCAAAACTTCTCATATCCGTTTTGTGCGATGCCAATATAGAAGCCATGAACGGCGCGCTTGCAGATGCAATAGAGCCAAACGGCGCAAAAAAAATAGTTGAAGCGATGGAAAATTACAAATGACATATATCAATGTGTGCGATAAGAATGCTGCAAACCACAAATATACTGCGCACAATTCCGCAAAAGCAAAAAGAGCCGCAAATGATAGAGTTTGAAACATTCTGGCAGTTTTTAGCGGCATCGGTTTTTCTTGCTTTAGCTCCTGGTCCTGATATACTTTTTGTCATCACACAGGGAGTTACAAGAGGCGCAAAAGCGGCTATTGTACTCTCATGCGGCTTGGTTTGCGGCGTTATAGTTCATACAAGTCTTGCTGCACTTGGAGTTTCTGTTGTATTTCAAACTTCCGAAACAGCCTTTTTTGTGCTAAAAATCGCGGGTGCAGCATATCTGTTTTACCTTGCATATCAAGCTTTCGTTCACAGAAATGAACTTGTGCGCGTTGAAACAAAAACAGCCAAAAATCCACTGAAATACGGCGCTCTTTTCATAAGAGGCTTTTTCATGAATGTATTAAATCCAAAAGTCATACTCTTCTTTTTGGCGCTTTTTCCGCAGTTTGTCAAGGAACAAAACGGTTTTGTAGCATTTCAAATGGCGCAGCTTGGTCTTATATTTATGTTAAGCGCATTTGTGGTTTTTGTCATCGTCGGCTTGTTTGCCGACAAGGCTTCGCACACTCTCATGCAAAATCCGAAATTCGCTAAAATCGCAAACATCGCAACTTCATGCATTTTTTTAGCCATAGCAATAAAGTTAGCATTTGCTCAAAGATAAACGCACGCTTTTATGATTTTATTAAACAAAAATATTCCCGCAAAAAATATGATAAATTCAGCTGCCGGCAGCGCTATCCAAACGCCGTAAACTCCGATACTCAAAGGCAGCAGTAAAACCATCGGCACAATAAGTCCGAACGTGCGGACAAGTGCAATAAACGTGGAGATTTTACCTTTTGAAAATGAGGTAAAAAGCACGGAAATGAGGATATTTACGCCGCTTAAGAGATATTTGAATGCAAATATGACAAAGCCCGTAAGCGCGATATCGTAGAGTACATGGTTGTCCTGCGCGAACACTTTTACGATATTTCCCGAGAAAAACAGCATCGCCGCTGTTGTTAGAAGCGATAAAAAGCCTATTGTGATGAAAGCTTTTTTCAGCACGTATTCTACCTTTTGCCTATTTTGCGCGCCGAAATTAAAACTGACAATCGGCGCAATACCGACGCAGTAGCCCAAAAACAGTGAATTAAAAACGTACTCCAAATACGCGATAATCGTAACTGCCGCTACACCGACTTCACCCAAAAGATTTAACATAGCGTGGTTAAACAAAAACGCTATAACGCCCGTTGCAAGAAAATTTACCAACGCGGACGAACCGTTGATGCTGCTTTGTCTGATGATTTGCAAATTCCACTTCGGAAGTGTAAAACTAAGCGTTCTTTTCGGATTCAAGAAAAATACAATTCCTAAGAGAGTCGGTATCGCACTGCTTATCACAGTTGCGTATGCTGCACCCTCTATACCCATGCCAAAGTGCGCCATAAACAGATAATCAAGTATGATATTTGTAAAACCTGCGCTCAAAACGGCAATCAAGCCCATTTTTGGCTCTCCTGCAACTATAAAAAAGCCTTGAAACAAAAACTGCCCCATGAACACCAAAAGACCAAAAAGTATAATCTCAAAATAACTCTTCGCATACGGCATCAAAACTTCGGTCGCGCCGAGATATTGGAGTATTTCATCCATAAAAATAAAACATATGAGTATGTCCGCAAGCGAAATTATCAAAAGCACAAAAGCTATCATAGAAAAGTCGCTGTTCGCCTCCTCATAGCGTTTTTCGCCCATCTTTTTGGCTATGATTGCACTACCGCCGACACCAAACATCGTACCTGTTCCCATAAAAAACAAAATCGCAGGCATGACTATATTTATGGAAGCAAATGCGTCTATATTTACAAGGCGGGCTACAAAAATACCGTCTACGATTGAATACATGGACTCAAAAAGCATCATTATCATCGTGGGCAGCGCAAATAAAAACAGTGTTTTGGTATTAAAATCTTTTGCTAAATTATTTTTTCTCATAAATGACTTTGGTTTGATTTTTTGAGATTTATTGTAGCATAAAATGATTTCAGACACAAAAACGGATTAATCACACGAATATTTGCAGATTTTTTGATAATTGATATTAAAATAAGCAGATTTTTAGCTTTTTTATTTATAATAATCATTATCAGAACAATTATAATTAAGGTAAAATTTTACAAAATGCTTTTCGGCTTTGAAAAAACAGATAAAACATGGACAGAGAAAGTCCCGATACTTTTTCACTCTTTTTCGCGCAGAGAACAGCGAGAGTTTTTTATTAATCAATACAACTGCTGTGTCGGAGAAAATGAGCGTATTGCTTTTAAGGGAGATTTTGCTCGCCTTAATCTTTTTGAAATTTTTTCGCATGAGATAACATCAAGACTGAAACCGAAAAATGCTCTTTGCAAAAACAGCCTTAAGGCGTTTGATGCGTATTCTGCGGCGCTGATAGAGCTTTTTGTCAAAAAAGATTTTGACAAGCTTGAAATAACAGCGAAAACAACCGCCGCAATGCCAAAACTGCCGCAGGCAAAGTTGATTTTTAGGATATTTGCAGGCGAAAAATGCGGGATAATGTTTGACGCAAAGACGCTTTTTTCGGAGTTTGTACTGACAAAAATCGCGCGTAAAAATCCTGACAAAGCTGTGTATTTTAAAGATGATTTGATTGTTGTTGAAAAAGACGGTGAGTGTCTGCTTAGCATTATGTTGTGTTTCAAAAAGTTTGACAAGGACAACATACATCTTGTAAAGGAGGAGATAGACGAGGCTTGGAGAAAGGTTGCAAGAGAAAATATCAAATCTCTTTATATCATTTTTCCTAAAAACAGGGCGTTTAAGCGCCATATAGAGGTTAAAAACCCATGCTTTACCGATTCGCTGGTGAAGCTTGTTCCATATACTATTTAATTTCAGGAGATAAAAATGTCAATAGCTATTGTTTACGGAAGCAGCGGAGGCAACACTGAAGGCGTTGCCAAACTTATTCAAAAAAAACTCGGCAAAGAGGCTGATTTGATAGATATCGGCAAAGCAAGCGCCGATAAGATAAACAGTTACGATAAGCTTATTTTAGGCACATCAACGTGGTATGAGGGCGAACTGCAGGATGATTGGGAGTCATTTGACAAAGACTTGCTTGAGCTGAAAGGTAAAACTGTGGCGCTTTTCGGGCTTGGCGACCAGGAGGGTTACGGCGGCGAATTTTGCAACGGCGTAGGAACTTTGTATGAGTTAAGCCTGAAAAAAGGCGCAAATATCGTTGGAGATAAAAATTCTACCGATGGATACAGTTTTGAAGAGTCAAAAGCGGTCGTGGACGGCAAATTTGTCGGACTTATTGTTGATGAGGACAATCAAAGCGATTTGACTTCAAGCAGAGTTGAAAAGTGGGTAGAGAGCATCAAATCGGCTTTTTAAACCTCAAAAGGCAGTTTTGATTTGGCCTTACCACGCCAACAAAACTGCCTTATTTCGCTCTTTACTATTTTTTGCAAACTTTATGAACTTTGGATTTTCACAAAAATAGCGTATTTTAGTCTCATTTTTTACTAAAAAAACGGAAAATTTCGCGCACAACCATCACTCTTTTAAATTTATTTGCCAAATTAAGATAAAATATATCCCATAATAAGATGTGAGCGATAATTTTTTTGACGCGGCTTATTAAAAATTAAACTTTAAGGAGAGAAAATGTCTGTTGCTATAGTTTACGGAAGCACAAAAGGCAATACAAAAGGTGTGGCTGAAATCATAAAAAGCCACTTTGCGGAGGCGGATTTGATAGATATCGCGAAAACGACTCC
>JAISNG010000075.1 GCA_031276365.1 Campylobacteraceae bacterium
TTCCCAATAGACTGCGAAGACAATTTTAGCTCTACCCTGCTCTTTTGGATTTGCCGTTTTGTGCGTGCAAAGCTAAATTCCCTCTCAAATAAGGAGTTAAAAGAGCCAAAAATCCTCCAAGATGTTATATTTAAACTGACAAAAACAATAGAAGATATAAACGAACTTGATTTTCTTGTCAAACAAGCCAGAAATGCGGGGCTTACAGGCATAAATACGTATTTTATTCCGCTTAAAAAACTATATGATATGCTTGCTTTTCAAAATAAAAAGTTTAATTCTATGAAGCAGATAGATGAAGAGCTTTTGAGCGACTTTTTGGCAAGCAGTACGGGCGGACTTTCCGACGCCAGCAAAAAGAACCACAGAATGGCTATTTTGTCGTTTTTTTCGTATCTTGACAAGCAAAATGAAGAAGAGGATGGTAAATCACATGTATATGATATAGAATTGGAGCATTGGGGCGGAATCGTCGGTAGAAAGGGCGAAAAACTACCCGAATTTATGAATAAAAACGAATTGAAGCGTTTTTTAGAAGCCATAGAGATATGTCCTTTTAAAAGTGCGTCTTTGCGAAATAGACTGATAGTAAAATTTATCATATACACAGGTATCCGCGTTTCAGAAGCTTTGGGGCTTAAAATACGCGATATTAGTGAGGAGAAAGATTGTTTGGTACTTAGAATCAGAGGGAAAGGCAACAAATACAGGGTTGTTTTGATAAAACGCGCTTTGGTAGAAAAAGAACTCAAAGAGCATATAGCAGCATCTTTGCCGAATAAAGAGGGACTGCTTTTTTGCAACAGAAACGGCACCAAACTGACGCAGGCTTACGTAAGCCGCATAGTTGAGCAGATGCTATCACTCGCGGGCGTGCGGAAAGAGAAAAACGGAGCACATATGTTAAGACACACATTTGCCACCCTGCTCTACCATAAAAGCAAAGATATAGTCCTCGTGCAGGAGGCTTTGGGACATGCAAGCCTCAATACTTCACGTATTTACACGCATTTTGACAGCAATAAGTTAAAAGAAGCCGCCAATGCAGCCGAAGAGTTTACAAAAACCGGAAGATAACTATGGAGTTTCATTTATGGCTTACGATGTTGATAACTTCACTTTTTATAAGTATCTCTCCTGGATGTGGTGCTATAACAACTATAAACAGTGCGCTAAATTACGGTTTTAAGCGCTCATATGCTGCGATAATCGGGCTTCAAGTTGGATATCTAGTGCAAATTATCATAGTCTGCATCGGGCTTGGCGGTGTCATAGCCGCATCTGCAGCGTTGTACAATATCATCAAATGGTTCGGTGTTTTATATCTTATCTATCTTGGGATTTCGTCCTTTCGCGCATCCGCTGCGCACTTCAAACATGAAAAAATGGAAAAAGCGTTCAAGTTTTCATCTCTTTTTATCAAAGCCTCTCTTGTAAACCTTACAAATCCAAAAGCTACTATCTTTCTTTTGGCTTTTATACCGCAGTTTTTATCGTTAAACAAACCTGAATTTACACAAATTGTAACTATTTGCGCGACTTTGATTGGCGTTGATTTGGCAGTCATGAGTTGTTATGGCGTGCTTGGCTCTACAATGAAAAAACATATCAACAACGAAAAATTTATGCGCGTCCAAAACAGACTGGCAGGACTTGCACTCATCACCGCCGCACTATTTTTGAGCGGGATTTTTGAGGATTTTTGATTTTTTGTATATTTATATCTCATTTGATATAATTTGTACGATATTTTCACAGGAGAGATTATGAACGATATGTTTGACAACTTAAAAGAGTTGAAGCAAAAGTTAAAACTTCAAGACGCTCCAAAGCAAAACGCGAAAAAACTACACCAAGACAAGGCTGTTTTAAACGCCGATGATAAGGAAAACAGGCTTATAGCTGAGTTTAAAGAGTTCATAAAAGAGGCTTGAAATCCAAAAGATGAAAGAGCCGCAAATCATAGAGTTTTCAACGCTTCCGCATGAATGTTCGTATCTGAAAGAGAGGACATGTACTATGCATTATAAGTATATCTTAAACTGCCCTTCCTTGCTGAACAGTGCATTGGTAGAGCGTGGCTGGCGGAGATTTGGGCTCTATTTTTCAAGACCAAACTGCAAAGAGTGCAAGGAGTGTATAAATCTTAGGATTGATGTTGAAAGATTTAACTTTTCGCGTTCGGCAAAGCGCGTTTTTAAAAAAAATAAAAATACACAAATAATTGTCTGCGAGCCGTCCATGACGCGCAAACATTTGGAACTTTACGAAAAATATCACAAATTTATGAGCGCAAAAAGAGGCTGGAGATACTATGAGCTGACGTCTAAAAATTACTTTGAACTGCATGTGGCAGGATGTGAAAAATTCGGTAAGGAGGTTTTGTATTTTTATGAAAATAAAATGATAGCCGTTGATTTGATAGATTTTACAGATGAGGGTATTTCGTCTGTATATTTTTTCTACGACCCCGATTTTTCGAGCCTTTCGCTGGGAAAATACTCTATTTATCAACAGATTTTGATGGCTCAAAGACTGAGACTGAGTTGGATATATCTTGGATATTACGTTAAGGAGTGCCAAAGCCTCAAGTACAAAGCTGAATACAAGCCATATCAACTGCTGTGCGGAAATCCTGAATTGGACGAGACGCCGATATGGATATGACAAAACATAAAAAGTAAGTAAAAAGACGGATAAACCGTCTTTTTAAAATGTACAGTTTTTACAAACCGAAATGTTCGCAAGCAAAAAATGTAGCAAGAAAATTGTTTTTGAACTGTACTCCAATAAGGACTATTTGCATACTCCTTTCTTGCTACATTACAAGAGATTGTTTTTGACTTGTATCTAAAAACATACACATAATCACCGTCAGATTTCCTATAAAATCCATCACTGTCAAGGCTGAAACCTTTAGATAGTAAATCATTAATATAAGGTATTATCTCTGTCGCTATATCATTTTCATAACATTATCACCATAGTTTAAATCGCTATTGCCGATTACCGTTTAACCAATCACATACCCGACATTAAGAGCTCCTGCACTGTCTTGTGTTTCACCTAAAGCATACAATACATTTAGCGGTAAGTTATATTTTTCACACTTTCCGCTGTTTGCCGCATATGTGCAAGTAAAAGCTTTAGCATTAAGAGAGTTTAAAAAGTTTGAAGCCTCACTGTTTAACAATCCGTCATAGCCTGTTATATATATGACATTTTTATGCGGTTTGTTAAAATCCACAAACATACTGTAAAATGCCTCTTCAGCTCCAGATGGATTATTATTGCTGCTTCCTCCCCCGCCGCAGCCGACAAAAAAAGCGCAAAGCGCAACAATCATTAACAGCTTTTTCATAAAAGCCTCCTATTAATAAGATTTTTATAATTTCACTCAAAAAACAAAATATTTTCCAGCATTATATTTCAAAAAAAACAAGTCAAAACGGCAGGATTTTGATAAAATTGGTAAAAAAATTGTAAAAATTTTATATGTGTGCAAAATTACGGCGGTATTTGCTGTATTTACATACGTTTTTACGTTATGAAGACTTTTTTTATGAAAGTTTTTTGTTACTCAATCCCTTGCCAGCGCGTCTATCGGATTTAGGTTTGATGCGTTGCGTGCAGGCATATATCCGAATAAAATTCCTATCGCCATAGAGAACAACAGCGCTATCAAAACGGCATCCAAAGATAAAATCATCTTAAAATCGTCAACAAAACTATTGAAAATAAAGCTAAGCAGTATCGCAAGCAAAATTCCGATAGCTCCGCCGATTAGACAGAGTATGACAGCTTCCGTTAAAAACTGCTGTAATATATTTTTCCGCTTCGCCCCGATGGCCATTCTGATGCCTATCTCTTTGGTTCTCTCCGTTACCGACACAAGCATGATATTCATCACTCCTATGCCGCCGACGACAAGGGCTATTACGGCTATAGAGGAGATTAGAAGCGTCATAGTGTTGGCTATATCCTCAACCATTTTCAGTATGCTGTCGCTGTTTATCGTGAAAAAATCCTTTTTGCCGTGAATTGCCGTCAAGACTTTTATGAGATTTTCCTCCGCCAGATGCGAATTAACTCCGTCAGCAATTTTAACGCTTATGCTTGATATGTCGTGGTTTCCGAGTATTTTGTACATAGTTGTTGTGTATGGAGTGTATATACGAAGATTTGTATCCGGAGGACCGAAGGAGTTCTCATCTTTGTCTATTACTCCTATGATTTTCAACGGCTGTTTTTTGAAAATGATGATTTCGCCTATCGGACTACGGGCGCCGAAAAGTTGTTTTTGCGTGTTGTGGTCTATAATCGCAACCGCTTCCGCACTCTCAATCTCTGAAGCGCTGAACTTTCTGCCATTTTGCAGTTTTTTGTTATTGACTTCAAGAAATTTTGCGCTAACACCGCTTAAAATTGCAAGCAGGGATTTGTTTTTGTATATTATCAAACCTTCCGAGGCGATATCGGGACTCACGCTGTCTATAAAGCTAAGCTTCTCAAGTGTTTTTGCATCGCTGATTTTCAATGTTTTTACTTTGCCTGCTTCCTTGTCGCCAAATCCTTGACCCGGCACTATGATGACCATATTTGTGCCCACGATGGAGTTCATGTTTGTCATAATCTTATCTTTTGAGCCGTTGCCAAGCGCTACAACAGAAACCACGGAGGCTATACCAATGATGATTCCAAGCATCGTCAGCAAAGAGCGCATTTTGTGGGTTCTGATAGCTTTGAGCGACATTTTGAAACTCTCGGAAAACTGATGCAAAAGATAGTCAAAACGACCGCTTTTTTTGGCTGGTTTTTCAGTTTTGACGTTATATATTTCGCTATTTTTTTGCGTGTCGGAGATTATCTCGCCGTCTTTTAGCTCAATGATTCTGTTTGCATAGGAAGCTATATTTTTATCATGAGTTACTAAAATTATCGTGTGGGATTTTTTGTGTAAATCCTTGATGATATCCATAACCATTTCGCCGCTTTTGCTGTCTAATGCGCCCGTTGGTTCGTCGGCAAGTATTATCTCACCGCCGTTTATAAGCGCACGGGCGATACTCACTCTTTGTTGTTGACCGCCGGAGAGTTCGTTTGGTCTGTTTGCCGACCTGCCGTCAAGTCCCAAATCTTTTAGGAGCTTTTCTGTTTTTTTAGCCCTTGTTTTGCTGTCCAAACCGTAATATATACATGGAAGGGCGACATTTTCAAATGCGCTGAGGCTTGTTAGGAGATTGTATTTTTGAAATATAAACCCAAAAGTCCTGCATCTAAGTTCGGCTTTGGCATCTTTATCCATGTCGGCGCTCTCTGTGCCGTTTATCATATATGAACCGCTTGATGGAGAGTCCAGACAGCCAAGTATATTCATAAGCGTCGATTTGCCGCTGCCGGACTGCCCCATTATTGCTACGAAATCGCCCTTGTCAACAGATAGGTTTATGTTTTTGAGCGCGTATATTTTATTGTTTCCAAGCGTAAAATATCGGCTTATGTTTTTTAATTCTATCAATTTCATACTTTTGCCCTACAAATCAAGGTCTTCAGGCACTTCATTCTCTTTTATCTTTAGCTCCTGCAGCGACATTTGCGTTGTGATGACCTCTTCGCCCTCGTTAAGCCCGCTTAGCGCCTCTACAAACAAATCATCGGATAATCCAACTGTTATCTCTTTTGCAAGCGGCTTGTTATCCGCAAGAATCTGAACATATTTACGTCCGTTTTTTTCGTAAACTGCACTTAGCGGTATCAACAAAACATTATCGCGTCTACCTATCTCTATAAAATTTTGAGTTGTCATGCCTATGCGGAGATTTTCGTCTTTGTTTGCTATTTCGGCTCTTGCGTAATAATATATAGCTTGGTTTGGTTCGCTTACACCGCTATATTTGTCGTTTGTAAGAGTGGTGAGAGCCGGGTCTATGGATTTGATGGACGTTTCATAAACGGTATCGTCGGAGAGTACGGAAAATTTCACGCTTTGTCCTGTTTTGACCTTCAAAATGTCGCCTTCCGATATCTCTATGCGTATCTCCACACTGCTCAAATCCGCGATTTGCGCGATTGTCGGAGTGTTCATCATAGCGTTTACAGTTTGTCCGACCTTAACTGGCAAAGATACGATAGTGCCATCAAGAGGCGCGGTGATGACGGTGTAGTCAAGATTTTTTTTGGCGGTTTCAAGAGATATTTCGGTCTGTTTTATCAGCGAAGTTATCTCTACAAGCTTGCTTTTAGCCATTTCATATTCGTTTTCTACGTTTTCAAAATCCTGCTTTGAAAGTGCGTCATCATCAAGAAGCGCTTTTGACCTGTTGTATCTTGACTCTGCCATTTTCAAGGCGACTTCTGCGGATTTTAGCTGTGATTTGAAACTTTCCAGCTTTGCCGCTGTCGTTTCAACTTCATTTTTTTGCGATGTGGAGTCTATTTTAGCTATCAAATCTCCCTTTTTAACCTTACTTCCTATGACTACATGGAGGCTTTCTATCTGTCCCGATGCCTGCGCGCCGACGTTTACGAGTTTTACCGCACCCACTTCGCCGACCGCACTTACGATTTTTACTATATCGCCTCTTTTAACCTTTTCGGTCATGTAGCTTATATTTTTGCCATCTTTGAAAGATAGAAAATAGACCGCAATCACAAACAACGCAATAAGCGATATAACTATCGGTTTTTTGTACTTTTTTATACTCATTGTTGCTCTTTATATATTTTTTCTAAAATTTTATTTGCGGTATTAGGGATTTGACCATGATGCTTATCTCATCCTCATTCAAATGCTCCAATATCTCAAATGTGGCTTCTTCAAACTGCTGCATTATTATGCCAAATTGAACATGACACACAGCGATGATGTTGATATTCTCATTTGTGCAGCGATATCCTTTAGCCTCTTTTTGCCGTTTTTCTCAAGCCATATCAAGGCTTGGATATTGTTAATGGAGTATTTTTCACGCGAATATTTTTCGTCATATTTGATATCTATTTTTTCTATGATCTTATGAATATTGACATTTGTTGTTTGAAACGCTTCGGCAGCAGTTTTTCTATCCACTTGACATTCTCCATTTAAAATGTTTATTTAAAAAATAATTTTTTGAAAAAATATTTTAACAAAAAAATGATTTAAACGCAATAGGCTATTGTTGCAAACAGTTCTCTCATTTTTCTAAAAATCCAAACAGCAATAAAAGCGTTAAAAAAACTTAAACCCTTCTCCAAGATAATACGTCCTAACTGCCTTGTTTTGCGCTACTTCGCCGCTTGTTCCGCTGGCAAGAAGCGAGCCGTCTTTTATCACATAAGCTCTGTCGCAAATAGCCAAAGTTTCACGCACATTGTGGTCGGTGATAAGAACGCCGATGTTTAGTTTTGTCAAATCCTTTACTATATTTTGTATATCGTTTACGGCTATCGGGTCAACTCCTGCAAACGGTTCGTCCAAAAGCAAAAATTTGGGCATAATAGCAAGCGAGCGAGCTATTTCACATCGCCTGCGCTCTCCGCCGCTCAGACTTACGCCCTTTCTTTGGCGTATCGGCTGAATGTTTAAAAGGTCTAAAAGTTCATCAACTCTGTTTGCCTGCTCCTCTTTGGTTTTGCACGCTATTTCAGCTGCAAGGGTAAGATTTTCCTCTACGCTCAAATCCTTAAAAATGCTGGATTCTTGCGGCAGATAGCCGATGCCAAGTTTCGCCCGCTCATGAAGCGGTTTTTTTGATATTTTTATATCGTCAAGATATATATCGCCTTTTGTGGGCGGTATGAGTCCGCAAATCATATAAAACGTTGTCGTTTTTCCAGCGCCGTTTGGTCCCAAAAGCCCGACAATCTCGCCGCTTTTTATCTCAAGTGAGATGTCGTGGATTATTTGTGTTTTTTTGATGATTTTGGCTAATTTATTTACAGATAATTTATGCATTATAAACCTTATATACTCTTTTATTTGGCGCCGATGCGCTTATCTCAACGACAATGTAACCGAATGCGTAACTTTTCAGCATTTTTTCAAGCTCCTCATCTCCCCATTCTATAAAGTGATATCCCTTTTGCTGTAGATTTTCAAAAAGCCCATTTTCCACCATACCGCGGCTTCCCTTTTGGTAAATGTCATAATGAAAAAAATCGTCC
>JAISNG010000096.1 GCA_031276365.1 Campylobacteraceae bacterium
TCTTCCAAATTGATGGAAACGAGAGATATGCCATAATCATTTCTAACGCAGCCCAAACAGTATATCTCATATTGGATTTTTGCATTTATTGGACTTTCGCCTTCATAGTTTTTCGAAAATGCTCTGCCGTAAAAAAACACCATATCGCTGTTTGCGATATTTATCGCGGCTTCAGACACACTTGTGTCGCGCATATGGGTTATATTAAAATCTAAAGAGGAGTTTAATTTGAACGGATTTTCAGCGTCCTTAACGATTCGCCCGAAATTAAATCCAAACTGTACATCGTCCGCTTCGCCGTTTTTAAAACTCTCCTGCTTTATCTCAAATACGCCCGTGCCGTCTTTATCAGCATTATTTTTCAGAAGTTTTCCGCTCTCTTTTTGGAAAAAAACTATCCTCTCTTTTGGGGTTTTACCTTCCCTGCCGTCCCAGCCCGTAATATTATTGTTTAGCAATGAAAATGTAAACGAAACATTGTCTGCAAAGCAGTTTTTGTGATAATTTGCAGCTGTCGTATTGTCCGAGAGTTTGGCTTGTACCGAAGTTTTGACAATCGCGCTCATAATGCTTGAGTTTGAAAGATAGGTAAAATTATTATTGGCGTTATATACCGCCATATTTATATGAAAATTTTTGGGTACAAATCTCATGCCCTGATTCATCTGTATATCACAGCCGACTTTGCCATGTAAATCAGGCTTATTGTCGGCGCTGCCGCTCAGACAATCCCCTTTTGCGCTGTCTATATTGGTCCACTCATTATCTTTTAAGGATATATTTATTTTACCTACATTGTGATATGTTAAGTTGATGTTTGAAACGCCGTTTTTAAAATTATTTGCCGACATATCAAATTCGCCCGAAGCATCGCTCTCAAGCGTACAGAGCGCGCTTTTGTCAAGCGTAACATTTGAGATGATGATATTGGCGCTTGTTTGGTTGTAGCCGTAAGCGCTGTTTGTACCCGCGTAATTCACGGCTTTAAACGAGCTTTTTTGTATACTGCCTCCAATGAGATTGCCGCTGAGATTGTCTTCAAGTCTAAATTCGGCTGGGCGGACGGCAAAAGAGTCAGGCGAACAGCTTACTTTTTTTGATTGAGAGTTTTCATATTTATATGTTATCCTGAAAACTCCGTTTTTGACGGCACGGGCGATTTTGATATTGGAGAGTTTTTTGCTCACTTCCGTAAGATTACCGCTGTAGATACTGTTTTGAATCACGCTTGAAGTTTCACAGTCGCCATTAAAATCTACCAAATCTACATTCACGCTAATCGGTGGATTGACTATGTTTGAAGCAATGCCGTTGCCGCTTTCATCATAATATACCATCTGTACTTCAAAAGGCTTATTTGATATTTGCGTATAGAGCGCGAAAACCGCATCCGAAGCGTCTATCTTCTTTTTGCCGTCTTTTGCCGCGTCAAAGTTTTTATTTACTATAATAAGACTGCCTTTTGGCTCTTGCGGCTCTTCTATAAATTGATAATTTGCCTTATAATCTTCGCTCTCGCCCTCAATCGCCCATGGTATGCTGTTTGCCTCAGCACCGCCTCTTTTTATATCTGCCGCGCCAATTGAAGCGTTATTGGTCGTGTATCTAAATCTAAAATATACGTCTTTGAGTTTTGAGACCTTAACTCCGTCCACAAACCCGCCGTCTGCTGCAATTTTTGTATTTACTTCAGCTTTAAACGTAATATATCCCGTGTCGTTATTCGCGTTGTACGGTATTGCGTTGGCTATCTTTGTGCCGTCATTAAAATTATCAAGATTGACGGCATTTTTGTTCATATTAATCCATGCGCTCAGATAACCGCCTTTATTCGCTTTGACCCTGAAAAGATACTTGCCTTCAACATTGTTAAATTTGAAGTTTGTCAACTTTTCCCAAACAGCGCTTTTATTATTGTCGGCTTTAACTTCCACACCGTCTTCATCGTTTTGGCTATCTTTGTCGTCTCCATCGGCATTGATGCTTGCTAATGATTTCATATCATTATCCCTTAGATTGCCTATTTTTACGCCATCTGGCGATGCATATCCTGACGCGTCGCCGAAAGATAGAGGCGCATCGCCTCTATCAACTGCGGATAAAGCAAAGTCTGCATGAGCAACTGAGAGGTCTGTTTGCATAATAACCGTAGTAGCATAGTTCGCAATATTTGTTATGCCGTTGGCAGATTTGTCTATGCCGTCAGCTTTAGTACCATAGCAGGCTTGAGAGTAGCGCTTGATAGTTTCCGTTCCGCTGTACCACTGCTTTTGCTTGTTAGCAGGGTCGTCAATTTTGGTAGCATTATTGTAACATGTAGGTATTACATAGTTTGTACCGCTTCTATAGCCTTCTATGGAACTTTCCCATCTGAACTCTCCGCCGCTTGCCCATGTCTGGCGCGTATTTGCACCGTTTATTTGCGGTTGTCTTAAGCGTATATAGTATGTTTTCGGAATCTCAACCAAAAAGCTATATTCACCAATATCGTTTGTGTATTGCCAGCCAAGAGGTGCGCCTGTCAAAGAATCGTATATTTCTACGACAACATTGGGGATAAACTGATATTTACCGCTTGTCTTATCTTGATTGTTTATTTTGCCGTCCCCATCTTTATCAAGATAAACTCTGCCTGTAATCGCTGCAGCCGTTTGACATGAAGCAACATCGTCTATGCCGTATCTATACTCTCTTCCCGTACCCATCATTATAACGCTGCCTTCGGCACTCTTTACGCCTTTTATCGGATCTACCGCATACATAGTTGCTATAGGATGACTGTCTGAAGAGACATAGAGTTTACCGTTCAAGAAAGCCATACCCCATAGTTGGCGATTCGTCAGTTGGATATTCGGCGCTCTTACATCGTTGTAACTCCAATCATTCGGATTGACTTTTACCAGTTTATATGTATCGCTATAGTCAGAGCCGTGCGATAAAACTGTGTTTACAAGTAAATATGCATTGCCGTCCGCGTCTATCGCCATATCCGAAGCGTATGCATGTTTGTTTTGACTGTTGGTAAAGCCAAGTCTGTTGCTTTGTTTGGTTAAGGAAAATACTCCGTTGCTGTCTGGCTTAAGTACGCTCATAACTCTGCTGTTAGCAGTATCTGGTTCAGACAAAAGATATATTTCGCCTGTTTTTTGGTTCACCGTTCCACCTGATACACGACTGCCTCCAAAGTTGATAGATGGGGGAGTTTGAGATATTGTGCTTGTTGATGCATCGCCGTCTTGCATATAATAGATAGCTTCGTTGCCGCTACCGGTAGATTTTGTCATATCATAATCCCACCAGTAAAACGTTACTTTGCCATTATACGGTCCGATGGCCAATGTGGGATTTTGGTTATGTTTATTGACTGCAAAATCAGTGCCTGAAAATTTATTATCGCCGGAAATTGTAACCTCAGTATATTTATCCCGTGAAACTTCACCGCCGATATACAATCTGTCGCATGTAAATTGCAAGCCTTTTTTTTCTATTTTTACAGTAAGACCTTTAAAATTATATATCCC
>JAISNG010000109.1 GCA_031276365.1 Campylobacteraceae bacterium
AAATAACTGCTGCCAAGCCCGCCGAGTATCGCGTATTGCGTATTGTACGAAAGTTCGTTGCGCACATAATATCCCTCATTTCCGCTCAATCCCTCTTTACTAAAACCTCTTACGCTGTATGGTCCGCCTATGCTTATCTTGTCGCTTCCGAAAAGCGAGTCGCCGCTAAGCTGCATATAAGCGCTCAAAGAGTACCTGAAAGAGTAAAAATCTTTCATGGCGGAAAAGCTTATGTTGTAGATTTCGTATTCGTCGTCAAGCGCCGTAGAGTGGTAATTTTGAAAAATATCAACGCCTCTTGTATAAGCAAGATTTACAAATGTGTAAAATCCAGGTATTTGATACAGATAATCAGCCAAAAGTGTGAGTTTTGAAAGTCTGTAGCTTGACGACTCCAAATATACATGAGCAAAGTAGTTGTTTGTCTTATAGTTTGACAGCGAAGTGCCTATATTTATGCGGTTTGTGCGGTCATGATAGAGTTTGTACTGTGCGTCAAATGTATGTGTCTTCGTATCTCCCTGCGATAAAAACACACTGCCTCCGCTCTTGACTTTTTGCTCAAATCTATTGTTTCTCTGCGTAAAAGTAAATGTTGTTTTACCGAAAGGAAACGAGTAATCATATCCGTTTCCCCTGCTGTTTTCGTCTTTGGTATATTTATCAGAAAAATTCAAAAACAGATTAAGCATATCATTGATACCCGCAATATTGTCAAAATGCATCTTACCGTTCATCTGCGCTTTTCCCGTTTTTTTACTGCCGTAATTATCAATACCAAAAGTTCCCCCAAAACGTCTTGTCGGTATGTTTTCTACAACTATATCCGTGTATCCTGTTTTGTCGGACGGGTTCAGTTTCATCGTTGCATGATTTGAAGAGAGGCGGTTGATATTTTCTATGGCATTTTCAATGTCTCTTATGTTGAGATAATCTTCCTTTTGCCCAAAAAACGCACTGCTTATATAAGCTTTTTGCGGAGCAATATCGGCTATTTTGCCCTCTACGGCTTGAAGCGTTAGATTTCCTTCGGCTATATTTTGAGAAGATAGATAAACTTGAGAAGTTATGTATCCTTTATCCATGTAAAGAGCGTTTATCTCGCTTGTGAGATTCTTCAAATCACTCAAAGAGGCGCACTTGTCAATATAGTTTGAAGTGATTTTGTTTATCTGTGATGCGCCGAGAAGTGTTACGCCCAAAACGGTAATGTTATGGATATAAAAACATCTTTCGTCTTTGTCGGATTTTAACGGCGCAATTTTCGGAGTTTCAAAACTCTCAACATTTTTTGTCGGGTCTTTGCTCAAACTCTCAAAAATATCTCTTTGCCTGTTGCGCTGTTCTATTTCGTCATAGATATCGGCGGACAATACGCTTAACGCAAGTACAAAGAGCAGAACGGTTTTAAACATTGATATATTCCTTTTTACATGTAAGCGTTAATTTTATCATATATATGAAATAATTTTCTGCCTAACTGAATTTTTTTATCTAAAATTGAAATTAACAAGTGAAAAATTGGTAAAATATCGCAAAATTTTATAAATCTCCAAAAGGGTTTCTAAGTGGATATAAAAGACGGAATTTCGTTGGTTTTGAGTGGAGGAGCTGCCAGAGGAGCTTTTCATCTTGGAGTGCTGCAGGCGCTAAACGAGCTTGAAATTCCTGTCCGCGCAATAAGCGGAGCGAGTATCGGCGCGATTGTCGGCGCTTTTTATCTGGCAGGTAAAACTCCGATTGAAATATTTGATTTTTTTGATTCAAATAAATTTCGTAAAGTTTTAAAGTTTAACATACACAAAGGTTCTCTTTTCAGAGTGGATATGGAGCATAAGATTTTTGACGAAATGCTGTGCGGAGTTAAAAATATTGAAGAGCTTTCAAGACCCTTACATGTAAGCGTTACGGATATCAAAAAGGGAGCTGTTGTCTATCACAATAACGGCAATATAAAAAAACTTGTATATGCCTCGGGGGCTCTCTATCCTATTTTCGGGTTGGTTGATACAGATGAGGGCAGATTTATAGACGGCGGATTGATGGATAATTTCCCGATAGAACCGCTTTTAAATACAAAATATCCGATACTTGGCGTAAATTTACATCCAAATGTATATAATCCCAAACAGTTCATTGCGATAAGAGCTATGTTTCTTGCATCCATGGTGCATGGCATGGAAGATAAAATTAAAAAATGCGACTACTATCTCGCACCTGAAGAACTTACAAACTACAATATACTGAGCCTCAAAAAGTTAGATAAACTTTTCACTCTTGGGTACAAAGAAACGAAAAAGATTTTTGCCTTTTATTTGTAATAAATTGCAACCATCATCATTTGTATCTATATATTAAAGTATCGCGCTTTGAAAACTTTATATTTCTTAAAAAATTCAAACTGTTTGTCTTGTGATTTGTTACGGTATAATTTTTTAGCATTAGTTTTTTGTATATTTTATCCGCTTATTACGAATGCTGGAACTATTATTAGAGTTTAGATGTCTAAGTTTGCATTAGCAAAGCTTGTAGCGCTTGTCAAAACAAGAAACAAACTTATTATTTTTCTGCGTTTGTCTGTTCTTCATCACCATTACCGTAAATAACATACCGTTCTGTGCCGTCTTCTAACGTTTCAAGTTTCGTTGCGTTTTTAAACATTTCGCCGAATTCAAAATCACGGATAACTACTTTATCCAATGTATTATCTGGAAAATAATCTCTATCTACTTTTGATATAAAGTCTTCTTTTGACATTGTTTTGATGTTGAGTGTGATAGATTTTATTGGACAAGACCAATATAAATAATCAAACTCATCAGGGTCATCGGAATTTTTTAGGAAGTCATCAAAATTAAGTACAACATCAACAAACTCTATCAAGTCAAACAGAAACAATCCCTCGTCATATATGCGTTCGCAAGATTGTTGCGCCAATTTAACATCAATATATACTGACGGTATTAAAACAACTTCATTCGGTTTAATTGTTATTGTGCCTGCATGTTGTTCATTTTGGTTAAAAATATACCACATTTTATAGTAACTATTGCGCTTAACTACCTCTTCAACAGTTTCTTCCCATTCTGAAAATTTACCTCTGCGTTTTATTGTCCTTTTTACACGCTCTTTTTCAGGTGTTTTTTCTACTCTAACATTGCCGATAGTTGAATTATACTCTTCTGTAAAACTCAGATACATTTTTTTGTCCGTTTGTATGAAAAAACTATGCACATAATATACTCCACTATCTACAGGTGCTACTATAAAATCTTTTGCCTTAAAATCATTAATAAAAAACGGCTTTGAATTATTGTCAAGATTGCGCCATTTTACATTTGAGTCAGGAGATATGAAAATTATAATGCTTTTATTTTGATTTAGATTATGCTTAATTCTTGCATTGGTTATTGACGCGCAGCCGCTAAAATTAAACACGATACAAAATAATACAAAAAAGCCAATCGCAAAGTTGTGCAATATTTTTGAGTTGCAACTATTTTTCATTTCTGATTAACTTTGTTGATATCTCTCAAAACCTTATTTATATCATACACTTTGTCTAAAATATATCGTAAACTGCTCTTATCAAAAAAATAATTTTTAATATAATTATTTTGGTTTAACCCATGGTCTATATTCTGTATCCCATTGATAAAATTATTAATATTATAAACATTGTCTTTTAAGTATATTTTCTGTATATCCATATTAATTAGGTCATCTGAGGAAGAAGCTATATCTTTAATTCCATTTCTTATTTCTATAAGAGCAATTAATGTTGTTTCTGCAGTATTGGCAAACGTATTTTTATCTTGATTGCCTATGTCTTTATTTGCATCATTTTCTTTAGGTTGATTTAAAACTATATTAATAGTATTAACATTATTTTTAATTGTAAGCACTCCATCCGCAACATCCAAAACACTACTTGCCACATCAAAAATATTATCTGTTTCACCGACAATCTGAAAAGCGTCTCCTATCTCAAAAGCACTTGTTACTAAACCTTTTATAGCATTAGCTAAAGCGCCTTTGGTAACGCTCTCCACATCTAAACCAATACCGCCGCTGTATAAAAGATTATTCATGCTGTCCATATCTCTATTTAGGCTGTTTAGCTCATCAGAATTATCTTTATCTCTCACCATAATAGAACCTTGTCCTAATGTTGCTAATGTTTTTTCAGATGAATAGCTCATACCCATCGAATAGTTCCATATGTCGGCGTCTTTCTCCTTGCCTGTATCTTTTTCAAATTTATCTTTTGCCTTTTCAACTTTTTTACCATATCCTTTTACGTCATCCCATGTATAATCTGACGATGGAATCATAGCATCTTGAAGTCTCTCTGTTATACCTACAGTTGAAGCGTATTGCGGGGTATCACCTCCTCCGATTATATCCATATCAACCAGTGTATTCTCTACATCAGACAAACTAATCCCATTTGTAAAAACATAACTTGTTCCTTTGCTCTCCGACTTTGATTTTGAGAACATTGAACTTGAAAGTGATGAATAGGTTAAAGTATCAGTTGAAAGAAACAATTTGCCATTGTCTATAAAATTTCCATTATCATCAAACTCTCCTGCGGCTATTAATGAACCTTTTTATATTGGTGTTACCGCCGACTTCAATATTGACTTGATTTCCTGTAATTGAAGTGAGGAGAACCTGTTTTTCCTGATAATTTCCACTGCTTTTACCTGATAAATAATTCATGCTGCTAATTTCATCATTATTTATTTTTTTACCATCGCCAAACGACACTCCTCCGCTGTAATTTACACCTTTAGAGTTACTTGAGTAAGAGTCTCTAACAGATTCTACATTTAAGTTGTTTCCCACATACATGTTAAGCGTATCGTATGCGCTTAATGCTGCT
>JAISNG010000146.1 GCA_031276365.1 Campylobacteraceae bacterium
CCGCATTCATTATCTTTTCTTACAAATCCTGCCAATAAAGATACGGTAAGCCGTTGTTTTTGCTCTCTTCTATCTTCCATGGATTTGTGTCATTGTCTCCGAAACTCCAGTTAAGACCTGTCTTATAAGTATCTTCAATTAAAAACTCACTATCATCCCTACCGATACCTGCATATGACTCTGCGCTATGAGTAAATCCAGAATCCAAGTCATTTCGTGCGAAGTTATTTGATATACTGCTGCCACTTGATGTACTAGCAAATCCTATTACACGGTTACCATAAGTACTTGTCCTCGCAACGGATGGATTGATTGCGGCATTATTTGTTATGGTTGCACGCCCCATACCCAATAAACCGCCGACATACTGTGTGCCGCTGACATTTCCGCTTGAATAGTTATTGATTATAAAGCCATAAAGGGCATATCCTGATATGCCACCCGTATATTGCGTTCCTGTAACATTTCCGCTTGAATAACTGTTGATTATATCACTTGACTCAATACGTCCAGCAATACCTCCCGCATAAGGCAAACCATCAACGCTTCCAGCAAAGTAACTATTTGAGATAATGCTGCCTGCAAGAACTCTTCCAGCGATACCGCCAATAAATCTACCGTTGCTGACATTCGCAATAGAGTAGCTATTAGTGATATTGCTATTTTGGATATATCCTACTATACCACCTAAATTCTCAATGCCGGTGTTACCGCCATTGATATTTCCGATTGAATAACTGTGTATTATTGAACTGTTATTAATCTGCCCCGCTATACCTCCGACCATACCATAACCGCTTATTGCTTTGTTTTCGCTTATCTCAATGCCAAGATTTTTTATCAAAGCGCCGTTGGCAATACTAAAAAACCCAATATTGGCAGTAGTCATTCCTATCCATATATTTGTTATCTTATATCCGTTTCCATTGAGTATGCCTGTGAATGTCCCTATTGGCGTCCAACCCAAAACAGCGTCAAATCCAGCTTCCCCTTCAACCAACTCTATATCATTCATGAGGATATATTTGCCTGCAAGATTGTTTCTTATATCGTCAAGTCCCGTTTGGTCTATTATCTCCGTAACATTTGCAAGAGCGTAAAGGTTTGTATCTTTTGTTATTATATATGAAGTTTCAGATGAGATATCGGTATCGTTTGAAGCAGTGTACAATTCAACTGCATTGATATTCAAATCCATCTTTAACTGAGCTATATTTATAATAGCAGAATTAACCTCTACGGTACCGTTAAAATTAAACTCCTCATCATAAAATGAAACTTTGTAGAGCATTGAATTATCTTCACCGCCTGTAGTATTTGCAGCGCTTGGAGAACTTCCTCCGCCTCCCCCGCAGCCTAAAAACAGAAAGAAAACGCTTAATGAAACTAAAAGTTTAGTTAAGCTGCTAAGAGAAATTAAGCAGACTGAATCTTGAATATTAGTCCAAAACGATTGATTTGACAAAGTCTTGGATAACTTAACATTGGCTGTTGAAAGCAACATATGAACTCCTTTTATATTTTGATATTGATTGTTATTATGAACAGCATTATATCCAAAAACATTCTATAAGTTAGCTTAAATAGATATATCCTTTTTATATTTTGTTTGGTAAAATGAGAAAAGTATTGCGGATAAGGGGTTTTGATTATTACATTTTCTGCATTGTTGTTTGAGCGCATGTATGAAAAAATGTAAAATCAAAAAATAGACAAAAAATAGCAATTTTATCTTATATAAAATGTTTTGAATCTACCGTTTGTATTTGCTTTATTATTTTGAGGGAAAGTTTTAAAAACTATATTTCAACTCTTCAATCAAAGCTTTCAAAAACGGCTTTTCGTCAGGCAGTATGAGAGAGGGTTCGCGCTGTTTTTTGCCCCACATTGATTCGGGGAAAAATGCATCGTTTTTAAAACGCGCCATGATATGTATATGCAAGTGCGGCACGTAATTACCAAACATTGCTATATTGATTTTGTCGGGTTTATAGTAGTTTCTCATATGCTTTTCCGTTATCTCCATAGAAATATAAAGCGCCGCTTTTAAATCTTTGGGGCAGTCGGTCAACTCTTTATACGGTACGGTTGTGAAAATTTTCAGCCATGGGATATGCGACTTTTCTTTCAACACCGTAATAAACTCGTTTTTAAATATACTCATCAAAACTCCTTAAATCTCAATCTATACGTACATCTTCTGCAAAGCTCTTCCGTAGGAGCGCCGCTTTTAAGTCCAAGCGCTATCGAGCTGGAGCGGCGCAATATATCACTCAAACTTTCATAATTAGCATCGCCAAGCAAAACTTTTGCCTCATAATCAAAACAGCAGGGCGTTACTTTACCGTTTGAGAGTATGGCTATTTGACGATTTAAACCATAACATTTTGAATCTTCGCTTACAGGCGCGTTCAAGCTTGGCCAGCAAAAAAGTTCATCAAAATGTAGGCGAACTTTTGGCGCGATTTGGATATTTTTTTCGTCTGTTTTAACACCAAAACGCGTGCAAATTGCATCAAAAATTTGAGCGTTAAAAAGCTTTTCACCATTTAAAAGTCTTAGATTGATAAATATACCGCTTCTGTGCTCAATAAGTTCAAAAATCGGCTCTAAATACTCCTTCAAAGTCATTTTTTCGGCATTTTTGTTGAAACTGTTGAGCGAAATATTTATCTGCAAGATTGTTTCATGAAAAAGCGTTTTTTTGTCATGTCTGTCAAAATAAAAACCGCTTGTCGTCAGTACTACTCTATGTGAAAATTTCGCAGCAATATCAAGATATGCGCGCAAATTTTTATTTAAAAGCGGGTCGCCCATAACATGTAAAGCTATCTCTTTGCTCTTGCCTTTCAACTCGCGCATGATTTTCTCAAACAGCGCCAAATCCATCACGCGCGGCTTTTCATGCCTGTCAGGACAAAAACTGCAATTAAGCGCGCAGATATTCGTAATCTCCGCATAAACACGTGTAAATTTCACGTTATCAAGCCGTCAAAAACGCTCATATCCCGCTCTTTTGCATTGTTTTTGCAAAATTCCACTATTTTGCCATGCAAGCGTGCAAAAAGCGTATTTTCGTCAATCTCAAAATCATACAGCGCACGCACTTTCTCCCAATTGCCCAAAACTCCCTCATAAAACCACTCCTGAATCTCTCCGTAACTTTCAAATTCGTACCCGAAGAATTTCAAAAGAGTGTTTGTATAAGCATCTATCACCATAACGTCCCTTAAACATGCATAGCAAAGTATCGCGTCTGCACTCTCCAAGCCGATGCCTTTTTGCGCCAAAAGCCACTCTCTGTCCGCCTCTTGCTGGAAAGTCTTGAAATCGCCGAAATCGTTTATGATATTTTTTGAAAGCGCTTTTAGCCTTGATGCCTTTTGTCCGCTAAAGCCGCATTTTTGAATGAGAGTTTTTAGCACATACTCGTCTGATTTTGACAAAACCTCCAAAGATAGCATAGAGTGTTTTTTGAGATTATCAAGCGAAGTCTCTACATTGCTCCATTTTGTCTGCTGCGTCAAAATCGCCCCGACAACCACTTCAAAACTTCCCGCATTCGGCCACCAAAGCTTTTCACAAGGCTCTTTCAAATATCCGAGACGCTTTAAAGCAGATAAAAGTTCAAAGCTATTCATGGCGCGCTTTTGTTATCTCCCGCTCGTTTTCGTCGTATATTTTAATCTTAAAAGCGTCCATGCAGACTCTGCCATCAACATCAAAAACAACCATTTGAAAGATTTTTTTACACTGTTTTGGTATCTCAAAAGGATAATTAAGTCCTGTTAAAAAACGTTTTATCGGCGCTTCCTTGTCCACGCCTATGACGCCGTCTCTGCAACCCGTAAGTCCTATGTCGCACAAAAAAAGCGTGCCGTTATCTATTGTCAAATCATCTGTTCCTATATGCGTATGAGTGCCGACGATAGCGGATATTTCGCCTTTAAGCATCGCAAAAAGAGCTGTTTTTTCGCTTGTTGATTCTGCGTGAAAGTCTATAAAAACAGCCTCTGCGCCCTGCTCTTTTAGGGATTTTACCGCTTCTTGAACTTTCAAAAAAGGATTATCGCATATAGGCATTGTAAAATGTCCCATGAGATTTATTACGCCAAGCTTCGCGCCATTGATATCGCATACCATACTTCCGCGCCCAGGCACTATATCAGGCAGATTATACGGACGCAAAATCGGCATTGTCTTCATACATTCTACTATTTCACCTCTGTCCCATGTATGATTTCCACCGCTCATAACATCTATGCCGTTTTTGAAAAGTTCTGCCGCATTTTTTGCGCTGACTCCAAATCCATGCGAAGCGTTTTCAGTATTTGCTATGACAATATCAATACAAAACTCATTTTTAAGCCTTTTTAGATGGGAATTTATCATATCGCGTCCAGGCTTGCCGACGACATCTCCTATAAAACCTATTCTCATAAAAATTTATCTCCAAAAAGTTCAAAAAATTGCCTCGCCGTGCGTCCGCTTCTGGAAGCTCTCAAAGCAGCGTAACGTTTTGCCTCTTCTCTCATGAAGGCGCGTTTTTCATCGCTTAAATTTGGAAAATAACTATCCGTTATGCGCAGATATTCATCAATACTCCCCTGATAAAACGAAAGCCAAAGTCCAAATCTATCCGAAAGTGAAATCTTCTCCTCTACATTGTCCGAGTAATGAATCTCGCCGTTTTTTACTATCGTGCCGTCATTATCCGTGTGAAATTCTGGTATCAAATGGCGGCGGTTTGAAGTGGCATACACAAGAACGTTTTTCGGGGGAAGCTCGATTGAACCTTCAATAACGCTTTTTAGAGCTTTATAACTTGCATCGCCTGACTCAAAAGAGATATCATCGCAAAATATGATAAATTTATACGGCAAATCCCTTATCTCGTCGCTTACGTCGGTAAGCGCGCCCAAATCTTCCCTAAATATCTCTACAACTCTAAGTCCGTCCTTACAAAAATGATTTAAAACAGCCTTTATCAAAGAGGATTTTCCCGTACCTCTTGAACCCCACAAAAGTGCATGAGAAGCTCTTTTACCTTCTAAAAACTTTCGTGTATTTTCACAAAGAGCATTTTTTTGTTCGTCAATATGAAGCAAATCTTCCAGCCTAATCGTATCTATATCAAAAACGGGCTTTAAACTCTCTTTTTTAGCCTTGTAGATAGCGGCTTTTGTGTTTTTCCAATCTATCATTTCCCGCCCCCTTTATTTTTTGTGCGCAAAAATCCAAGAATCACGGATATTATATCATCGTCATCAAAACTCGCGGCTTTCAGATATATTTTTTTGCCCTCTTCATCTGTAATGGTTATATTGTCTTTATAGTTCATGATATTTTTAAATTTCAAATTTGAAGCCAAAATCCTCATAATAATAAGTGATAAAAACTGCTTTGTAGGAGTATCAAGCTGCCCAAATCTATCTTCCATCTCCTCTTCTATCTCATAAACCGCATTTATGTTTTCGCATTTACTTAAACGGCGGTACAGTTCAAGACGCACTCTGTCTTCATTGATACAAGACTCGCTCAAATACGCGCTTATGGAGAGTTTTATCTCTATATCATGCTTTTTAAGAGGCGTTTTGTTCATTAGCTCATTGATTGTATCTTCCAGCATTTTAAGATACAAAGAGTAACCTATATGTTTTATATGTCCGCTCTGCGCTTCACCTATAAGATTGCCGCCGCCGCGTATTTCAAGGTCATGATACGCCAAAACCGAACCGCTGCCCAAAAATGAGTTTGACTCAAGAGCCAAAAGCCTTTTTCGGCTGTTTTCATTCAACACTTCCTTGTTTTCTATGAGAAAATAACAAAATCCTCTGTTGTGTCCTCTGCCGACTCTGCCGCGCAATTGATGCAAATCCGCTATGCCGAAACGCTCGCTCGATTCTATGATGATAGAGTTTACATTCGGCAAATGAATGCCTGATTCAACGATAGAAGTTGAGAGCAGCAGGTCATATTCGCCATTTTCAAACTTCAATATCTCATGTTCGCTTATGGAGTCACTTATCTCGGAATGCAACACCAAAATGCGAAGATTTGGTACTATTTGTTTTAACTCTTTGGCTTTTGCATTTATCGTAGCTATGCGGTTGTGTATATAAAAAACTTGTCCGCCGCGCCTAAGCTCTCTTAAGATAACCTCCCGCACTATTTTTTCGTCATACTCTTTGACAAAAGTACGCACATCTTCGCGTTCATTTGGAGGCGTGAGGATTTGCGAATACTGTTTTATGGAACTCAAAGCCATATTCAGACTTCTTGGAATCGGCGTAGCGCTCATAGATAAGATATGGATATTTTCACGCAGATTTTTCAGTTTCTCTTTTTGTTTTACGCCGAATTTATGCTCTTCGTCTATCACTAAAAACGCAAGATTTTTACATTTTACATTTAAAAGCGAGTGGGTTCCGACGCACACATCAATGCTTCCATTTTTCAAGCCGTTTAATATCGCTGTTTTTTCGCCGTTTGAAGTAAATCTATCAAGCCTTGCACACTTAACTCCAAAATTTTCAAAACGGCGTGAAATGGTTTTGTAATGCTGTAGACTTAAAAGTGTTGTCGGCACTATGAGCAGGGATTGAAAACCGTTTTTAGCAGCGCATAAAATCGCATTCATGGCAACTTCTGTTTTACCAAATCCCACATCGCCGCTGAGCAGTCTGTCCATGACTTTGCCCGAACCCAAAGAGTGCAAAATCTCCTCTACGCTTCTTTTCTGGTCGGTTGTGTATGCAAATCCCGCCTCCATTTGAAACTCTTCCAAAGGCGCATTTTCGGCTCTTATCTTAAAACTTTCAACAAGTTCTCTTTTTGCCGCTATATCTATAATCTCTTTGGCGATTTCAAAAAGTTTAACGCGCGTTTTTTCCTTGAGATTCAGAAAACTTCCCTTGCCAAGTCTGTCAAGAACCGCAACAGAACCGCTTGGCGCGATATAACGGTCTATGAGATTGAGATTTTCTACAGGCAGAAGAAGTTTATCACCGTCTTGATACTCTATAAAAACAAGGTCTCTTTTTGCACCTAAAACAGTCGTATTTTGCAAGCCTCTAAAGATGCCGATGCCGTAATTTTCATGTACTACATAATCGCCCGCTTTGAGTTCGTCAAGCAGCAGTGACGGATGTTTTTTGCGCTTTTTTTGCATAGGACGGTTTAGCGAGATGATTATCTCTTCAGGCAAGATGAGATTGACAATCAGCTGACTTTGCACAAATTCAACATTGCCGCCGATTTCTATATCTGATTGTTTGACAAGCGCTTCACTGCGCGCTAAGATTTTCACCTTTTGAGCTTTATGAAACTCCAAAAATGGCTTCATGGCAGATATATGCAAATCTTTAAACTTGGACGGTTCTGGTATAACGGGGATAGATTTTAAAAGCTTCTCGTCTGTATCATAAAACTGCGCCGTTTCCTCAATCTCGCTGTCCATTTTATATGCGTAAATACATTTTTTTTCAGCCAAATAATTTTGCGCATTTTCATTAAGCGTCCAAAAGCCCAGAGATTCTATATCCTGAGCGATACTGTCTGAGCTTAATTTTTTGACATTGACGTTCATTTTTTCGTATGATTTGCTGTCAAGCGAAAAGAGAGCGGGGTTTAGCATAATGCTCTCCAGCTCCTCTTTTTGGCTTTTTTGGCTTTCACATGAAAAGTATCTTATGCTCTCTACTTGGTTATCAAAAAAAGAAATACGCACAGGGTTTTCAAAATCTATCGGATAGATATCCGCTATATCGCCGCGAAAAGAGGCTTCTCCGCGCTCTTCAACAACATCTACAAAGTTATATCCCCAGCGCAAAAGCTCCTCTTTAAAGCTGTCAAGTTTCAGCGTATCGCCGAATCTTACAACAATGCTGTTAAAAAGATGGGGCTTTGGAAGTGCATGAAGAAGTGTTCTTAGCGGAGATATCAAAATCTTTTTTGAAGAGTTTTCGCTATAATATGCGCGCAGAGCGTTCATGAGTTCAAAAAGTTCGTTTCTGTAAGGTCTTAAATCATCGCCGAAAGAGGCGCGCAAATCAGGCAGAGTAAATGTTTTTCTAAGCGCAAAAGCGGCGGCATTTGAGACGGCAAAAGCATCTTTATCATCTTTGCAAATGATAATTTCAGCTTCAAAACCTTCATGTAAATATTCAAAAACAGCCGCTTGCAAACTCTATTCTTTACTCTCTTCTTCCGTCTCTTCTACGGTTATCAAACGCTGTTCAGTAACGTCCTTTTTATGACTTTCGCCCTCAAAATGGGACTTTTGCTCAATCACCAATTCATTGCTGTAAACTACGCCGAAAAGTACGCCGCCTTCCAAAATCTCCACGCTATCGCACACGGCTTTGCCTTCAAATTTACCGTTTACAATCATCTTCGGCGCTTCTACTTCGCCTTTTATAAGACCGCGCTTTCCAATAACAATAGTGCTTGTTGAGTAAATTTTACCCAAAACCATACCATCCACATAAAGATATGTGGAGAGTTCAAAAACTCCCTCGAGTTTCGCGCCGTTAGCAACTATTGTTGATTCTGTTTGTTTGCTAATAATATGCTCATCACCTCTAACAAAGAGTCCCATTGTACGTTTGTCTCCTTCTCAAAAATTTGTGAAAAATTATTTAAATCCCAATTGACAAAATTTATCGGATTTAGCGCACGCCCTAAAAAACGCACTTCGTAATGCAAATGGGGACCGCTTGAAAGTCCTGTATTGCCCGAATTTGCGATATGGTCTCCTTTTTTGACAAATTGTCCTACTTTAACCACCATCTTTTTATCCAAATGAGCGTAATAGCTTTTAAATCCGAATCCATGGTCAACGATAACCAAGAAGCCGTATCCTGAACTTTCGCTGTTTCCCGCATACTCTACTATGCCAAGAGCTGGCGCGTAAATGGGTGTTTGCAAAGGGGTTCTAAAATCAAGTCCGCTGTGAAACTCATCTGTTCCTCTTATCGGATGTTTTCTCATGCCAAATTTGTCGGAAAGCCCGTTGTGTTTTGCAACTTCGCCGTTTGGAATAAACTGCAAAAGCAAAGACTGTTGTACGGTTGTAAGGGTGATATTTGAAAGCCTTGCTTCATGAGTAGTATTGTCATCTTCTTCATGTACAATTCCGATGATTGACTCTATCTCTTCAATCTTGCTTTTTATCACTTCATAATATGCTATCTTGTCGTCAAGTTCGCTTTGAAGCTCATTTTTTTTGTTATCAAGCTGCTCTACCTTATGGTTTAAAACAGTGATATATATGACGCCGCCCGCAAAAAGTAAAGCGATAAATATCAAAAATATCGCAATAACGCGCTTTATTATATCATCTATCGTATAGTGGCGCGAACCCTTAACGTCTGAAATCGTTATCGTAAATTTATTTCTCATCAAAATGCCTTAAAAAACTCTCTACAACGCCAAACGAACCAAATATAAGATACTCTTCATTATTGTCAATCCTATCAAAATCTTTCACATCTATGCCCATATCTGAAAGAGCCGCTTTTATCTCGTTTTCTGCGCTCGCGCGGTAAGAATTTTCAATCCGTACAATCTCAGCTCTTTTTATAACAGGCGCTAAAATCCTTAAGATAGTTTTATAATCCTTATCTTTGTATGAATTATAGACAAAAACTACTTTCTTATTTTTAAAAGCTTCCAGCGCCGCTTTAGCCGCAGATATATTGTGTCCGACATCTATCGTAATATTTGCAGTTATCTTCTCAAATCTTCCCTTTAAGTTTAGCTTTTTTATCTTACTTAAATCTACCTCAACCCCAATCATTTGCGCCGCGCGAAAGGCTGCAAGCAGATTCTCTTTCAAAAATGGCACGAGAGAGTATAGCGCGGCATATTTTTCTACACCGCTTTCATATTCATCTTTTTGTACATACGTAAATTCAAGTCCCAAAATAGTTTCGCGCTGTTTGATTATCTCAAGCGCTTCGCCAAACTCCTGCGGCGCAATAACGGCAGAATTGTTCACGCTTTGAAGCTTTGTAAAGGCAATCTCTCTAACGCTCTCTCCAAGTAAATCCTGATGGTCTAAAGATATCGGCGTAACGATAGATAACACTTTGGGCGCAACATTTGTAGCGTCAAATTCGCCGCCCACACCGCTTTCCAATATTACATAATCACACTCTTCAAAAGCTAAAAACGCTAAAAACGTGGCATATTCAAAATACGAAAGTTCGCTCTCATATGCGCCCAGCACCGCCAAAAGCCTCTCATGAAGCGCGTCAAGTTTATCATAACTTACGAGCGCGCCGTTTTTATAAAAACGTTCGTTAAACTCCAAAATATGCGGCGATGTATAGTGTCCGACGCTAAATCCAGCGCTCTCAAGTATCTGCGCCAAAAATCTCCCCGTTGAACCTTTACCGTTTGTACCTACTATATGTATGATTTTGGGGAAATGAAAATTGTGCGCCAGAGCGTTAAAAATACGCGGCATACGCCCATAATCCATATGTTCATAATAGGGCGGTTTTGTATTTAGATATTTTTTTAAAGCGCTCATCAGTTCTGTTTCTGCTCCCGCTGCAGACCTTTTATGGCAACAATGGCGGTAAATTCGTCAATAGCATCAGCCGAAGCATATCTTATGGCTTCAAATCTCCTCGTGTCCGATATAATACTGTCTGCTTCTATCGGAAAGTCATATTCGCCTTTTGTTATAACGCTTCCCTTTTCTCCCGAACTTAAAGCATAATCTATCTTCAACTTCGCAATAGTCCTGTAAGAGATAACGTAACCGTTGGCGTCATACACAAGCGGACTGAAATCAACACCTGCCAAAGAGACATTTAAAATAGCTGCGGCTTCACTTTGCGAAGTTATCTTTGAGCCGAATCTGTCCACAAATGCCGTTTGTATCGCGTCTTTTATCAAAACAGTATTTTGCGGGTCAATCCTGCTCATGGAAACATACACATATACGCTCTCTCCGATAACGCTTTTAGCTAACTGCGCGCTTGGTTTGTAGCCGCATCCCGCCAACAGCAGCAATGATAAGAGCAAAACAACTGTTTTTTTCATGCAACTACCAAATTTACAAGTTTTTTATCTACATATATCTCTTTTTTTATATTTACGCCCTCAAGCCATTTTGCTGTTGCTATTTTGCCCGCAGCGATAATCTCTTCTTCGGATGCATTTACGCTTATCTCAAATTCACCTCTTCTTTTGCCGTTTATGGTAACTGCCAAAATCATACTTTCGCTCTCAAATACACTCTCGTCTATCTTGATGTCATGCGTGAAATTTTTGCATGCAAAAAGCTTTTCGCTTATTTCGCTTGCGATATGCGGTATTATCGGCTCCAAAATATTTAACAATATAAAATAACCCTCGCTCCAAACAGCTCTGTTCATCTGAGCGCTTAAAGCGTTAAAAGCTTCCATGGATGCGGCAATGAGAGTATTAAACGAATATGCGCCGTTTTTGTAACTCTCATCGCTCTTTTTTAACGCTTCATAAACTTTACGTCTTGCGTATTGCTCATCTTTTGAAAGCGCGGAATGTTCAATCTTGGGCAAATGTTCGCAAACTTCAGCATTATCGCTTCTGTCCGCCAAACGTTTAACAAATCTAAATGCTCCGTCAACTGCGCTGTCATTCCACTCAAGCTCTTTTTGAGGTGGTGCGGCAAAGAGTATAAAAAGTCTTGCGGTATCTGCGCTGTATTTTTCAATAATATTATCCGGCGCTACAACGTTGCCTTTTGATTTGCTCATCTTTGCGCCGTCTTTTAGCACCATTCCCTGTGTCAAAAGATTTGTAAACGGTTCGTCTATGCCCTCTATAAAGCCTAAATCCCTAAGAGCTTTTGTGAAAAATCTAGAATACAAAAGATGTAAAATCGCATGTTCTATACCGCCGATATATTGGTCTACACTCATCCAGTATTTAATGCTTTCACGCTCAAATGGCATATCGCTCCACAACTCTTTTGGAGTCGTATAGCGCAAAAAATACCAGCTTGACTGTACAAAAGTATCCATCGTATCGGTTTCTCTTTGTGCATCGCCGCCGCATTTGGGACATTTTGTAAACTTCCATGCAGGGTGTTTGTCAAGAGGATTGCCCTCGCCTGTTATCTGTACATCATCAGGCAGCGTTACTGGGAGGTTTTCCTCTTTTTCGGTTACTGCGCCGCATTTAGGACATAAAACGATAGGTATAGGCGCACCCCAATACCGCTGACGGCTGATACCCCAGTCACGGAGTTTATAATTTATCGTTCTTTTGCCTGCGCCCTCTTTTTCAAATCGGTTTATTATCTCTTTTTTCGCTTCTGCGGACGTTAAACCGCTAAAATCCGCCGAATTTATCAGTGTGCCGTATTCCGTAAACGGCAGAGTTGTTTCGTCCTTGTTTGATTTTATCGTTTGGATGACAGGAAGCGCGTACTTCTTTGCAAATTCGAAATCCCTCTCGTCATGCGCAGGAACAGCCATAACCGCACCGCCGCCGTATTCAAGCAAAACAAAATTCGCAACCCACACGGGAATGGCTTTTTTCGTGAGCGGATGTATGACAAATATGCCCAAATCCACCCCCTCTTTTTCGCTTGACTGCCGCTCTTTAACATTTTGTCTTTGCATATTTTTGATAACCGCGCTTTTATGCTCGTCAAGCACTCCGCGCTCCAAAATCTCATTTACAATCGGATGGTTCGGAGCAAGCGCAGAATATGTTACTCCGAAAATCGTATCCGCACGCGTGGTAAAGACTTTGTAACCCTCAAACTTTCCGCCCAAAAGCTCTTTTGATTCGGCACAAAGTTCAAAATCAAACTCCAATCCTTCGCTTTTTCCTATCCAATTTTCCTGCATCGTCAATACCTGCGAAGGCCAGTTATTTTCAAGTTTTTTCAAATCTCTTAAAAGCTCTTCGGCATAATTTGTGATTTTCAGATAATATCCGGGCATTTCGCGCTGCTCTACGACATTGCCGCATCTCCAGCATCTGCCCTCTTCCACCTGTTCGTTTGCCAAAACGGTTTGACAGTTTTCACACCAGTTTAATACCGCTTTTTTTCGGTATACAAGCCCTTTTTCGTACATTTTGATAAAAATATTCTGCTCATGTTTTGTATATAACGTATCGCTTGTGGCAAACTCTCTTGTCTTTGAAAACGAAATCCCCAAAGGGTGAATCTCACCGCGCATACAGTCTATATTTTCATAAGTCCATTTTTTAGGGTGGACGCCGTTTTTGATAGCGGCATTCTCGGCAGGCATGCCAAAAGAGTCCCATCCGATAGGATGCAGTACATTAAAGCCCTGCTTGCGGTAATATCTTGCTATCGCATCGCTTATCACATAATTTCTGACATGTCCCATGTGTATGCGTCCGCTCGGATACGGAAACATACTTAAGATATATTTTTTAGGACGCGAAAAATCATTTGATGGTTCAAAAACGCCTGATTCAAGCCATTTTTTCTGCCATTTTTTCTCAATTTCTAAAGGTTTGTATTCCATATTTAAAACTCGTCTCTTGCTCTTACGGACTCAACAATGACAAGTATCAATGAAAATATCGTTGCAATTATCGCGCCGATGGAGAGGGCGATTACTACATTTATGTTATGTGAAATCTCAAGAATCAAAAACGCAGGTATCAGATGTAAATCAGCCACCAAAGAGCTTGCAAGAAGTTCGGCTGAAAGCGTATTTTTGATACCTATTTTCAAAAATGTAGATATGAGATTTACGCTCATGGCAATAAAAAGCGCAATCTCATTTTGTTCATACAAAAAGCCAGCTGTCGTCGTAAGGCTCATGAGAGCAAAAAATACGTATATGACTTTACTCCAATCCATATTAACTCCTTAAATTCTGCCGTGCTCATACATAGCGCGCATTTTTGCTTTTTCAATCTTCGCTTTCTCTTTTCTGGCGATATTTGCCCTGTACTCAGTTACGTCAAATTTGAGCCATTTTAAAAGCGGCGCAGCGATAAAAATAGAGCTGTAAGTACCTATGATGATACCAATTGTCAGCACCAAAGAAAACCCGTATATGGACTCTCCGCCTAAAAACAGCAAAGCCGCAACAACAAAAAGAGTTGTCAAGGACGTAAGCGTGGTGCGAGAGAGCGTTTTTGAAATGGACGAGTCTATTATTTCCAAAAGATTTGTATTTTTTGAAGTTTTAAACTCATCTCTGATTCTGTCAAAGATAACTATCGTATCGTTTATGGAGTATCCAACAAGCGTCAAAACAGCGCCCAATATCTCAAGATTGACGTCTATTTGCAAAAGCGCTATTACGCCGACAATCAACACAACATCATGAAACTCCGAAATCATTGCCGAAACGCCGAAACGCCATTCAAATCTAAATGCAACATATATAAGCATCGCAATCAAAGATACACAAATCGCCATCAAACCCTTTGTGCGCAATTCATCTCCAACTTTGGGTCCTACCATGTCCACGCGGCGTATTTCAAAATCCCCGCTGCCCTTCAGTGTCGCGCTCATTAACTCTCCGACATCTTCGCCGATACTTTCGCTGCTTCCTTGAAAACGGATAGTTACTTCATCTTTAGCACCGAATTCCGTTACGCTTGCACCGCGAAAAAGCGGTTCCAGGTCAATTTTACTGCGTATTTCATCTATCGGCGCGTCTGAGTTTAGATATTTAACCTGAACAACTGTACCGCCCGCAAAATCTATACCGTAATTCAATCCTTTGGTAACCAGCAAAGCCACCGTTGCCAAAGCGCAAATAATGGACAAAGCGTTCATTATCACGCTTAATTTCATAAATTTGTATGTTTTGTGGTGATTAAAGATTTCCATTATTAGCCCTTTTTATACCAAACCATGAGACAAGGTTTTTGCTTTTTTCTATTTTGTTGATAAGCAGGTCATAAATACCATGCGTGCCAAGTATCGCCGTAAGCATAGAGATAAAGATACCAAAGCTCAGCGTAATCGCAAAACCCTTAATCGGTCCCGTGCCGAAAATATACAAAACTATGGCTACTATAACAGTTGTGAGATTTGAGTCCACGATAGCGCTCATAGCGTTTTTATATCCATGTTCTATCGCGGCTCTTACGCTTGCGCCTGTGCGCAGCAGTTCTCTTATGCGTTCATTTATGATGACGTTCGCGTCTATTCCCATACCAACTGTCAAAACGATGCCCGCCATTCCAGGAAGCGTCAAAGTCGCACCCAAAAATGCGATAAGGGCTATGAGGATAAGAAGATTGCTTATAAGCGCTATGGAAGCTATAACGCCTGCCAATCTATAATAAAAACACATAAACAGCGCTACGGAGACAAATCCGAATACCAAAGCAATTGAGCTTGCCTTTACGCTGTCCGCGCCCAAAGACGGTCCGACACTGCGCTCTTCTAATATAACAACTGGAGCCAAAAGTGCGCCGCTTCTTAACGCTATAGCCAAATCGCTTGCCTCCTTATCGCCGAATGTACCTGTTATCTGACCGCTTCCGCCGCCGATGCGGCTTTGTATTACAGGTGCAGAATATACCACGTCATCAAGCACTATAGCAAGTCTTTTGCCAATATTTTTACCTGTAAAATCTCCGAAGATTTTCGCACCTTGAGAATTCAGCGAAAATGTAATCATCGGTCTATTATTCTGGTCAAACGCAACTCCCGCTTTTGTTAGCATGGAGCCGTCAAGAACAGGCACGGCTTTTACGAGATATTTTATACTTCCGTTTTTATCAGGATATATAACATCTCCATATGCTGCCGCCTCTTCGCGGCTCATGAAGTCTGCTTTTGCATTTCTGTTCTCATCTACCGCCATAAGCTGAAGATGCGCCGCTTTTGCAATAAGCTCTTTTACGCGCTGAGAATCTTCTCTTGTCTTTACTCCTGGAATCTCTACCAATATATCCTCATCACTCTGTTTGGCGACTGTTGGTTCGGCAAGTCCGAATTGATCAAGCCTGTTTCGTATAGTCTCCACAGCCTGCGTAACTGCTAAAGTGCGTACATCTTGTTTCTCTGCGTCGCTAAGGCTGATGGTGTAACTAAGTCCCTGTTTTTCTATGACAAGTCCGTCGATTTCATCGAGTTTGGAGTCAAGATTTTTCTCTTCATTGCTGTCCAAAAGCGTCAAGGTAATCATATCGTCCTTGACTTTTGGCGCATCTATGATGATATTATTATCGTCTGTCAAATACTTAATGTTGATTGCTACGGATTTTATCTTGGAAGCTATCGCTTCGTCTGTTTTTACGCCGAGGAGCATGTATAAACCACCCTGCAAATCAAGCCCCAAAGATACTTTCGCTCCTTTTTCCGTCTGCAAAAAAGTCGGCATGCTAAATATAGCGCCAAACAGTGTTGCAATAAGAAAAATGATAAAACGGTGGTTCCAGCCTCTGCTACTCATCTACTCTCTTTAGTATATATTCGCGTACAATTTTGACGATTACATCATCACTAAGTTTTATTTTGATAAAATTCTCATCAACGTTCGTCACTTCGCCGACAAGTCCGCCGCTTGTGATGACCTTATCGCCCTTTTTCAGTTCGGAAAGCATCTGCTTGTGAGCTTTTGCCTGACGCTGCTGAGGCATAATGATAAGAAAGTAAAAAATTGCGATAATCGCGACAGGAAATAGAAATGTCTCCAACTGCATGTAAGTCCTTTGAAAATAAAAATTTAAGGAGATATTTTATCACTTCTATTATAATAAAAGCCTTTGTTACGGCTTTACTACTCTCAAGTTTCGTCTATTTGGCACATTTTGGCATAACAAGCTATTTTCTGCACTCTGTTTTTGCATGCGCAGGACTTTGGCTGCTTTTCAAGTCTGAGCGCACAGGATATTTTTTTACGGGCTTTTTTGTGGGGATTTTATGGTTTTACTGGATTTCGCTGAGTTTTAGATATTACGGCGATTTGGCTTGGCTTATGCCTGTTGTGATTATCGGCATTGGCGTTATCTACGGGATTTTGTTTCTTATCCCGTCTCTTTTGACAAATTCACCGTATCTTCACGCAATAGCACTTGTATTGCTTTCGCAAATCGCGCCGTTTGGATTTAACTGGTTCAATTTTGAACTCATACTTTATTACACGCCGTTTGGTCTTACAAGCATTCATGTGCTGTTTCTCATCATCTCAATACTGCTTGTGCAGCATACGCGGAAAGGATACTATTTTTTGGCTCTTATCTGCTTTATCGCAGCGTTTGATTTTTCAAACAAAGAGCCGCCGAAAATGCCTGATTTTGATATAAAGATAGTCCAAACACGCATTTCGCAGGATAAAAAATGGCAAAATGAAACTATTGTAGAACAGGTGCGGGAAAACTTCAAAAACATAGAAACGGCGATAGCGGAGAAAAAGCGGCTTGTTATTATGCCAGAAACTGCGTTTGCGCTCTATCTTAACAAAAACGACATTATTGTGAACAAGCTGCTGGAGTATTCGCAAGATATCGCTATCATCGCCGGCGCGCTGGGTTATGAAGACGGCAAATATTATAATTCTGCGTATTTTTTTGACAAAGGCATCATGCAAAGAGCAGATAAGGTAGCGCTTGTGCCATTTGCCGAAAAGATTCCGCTGCCAAATTTTATCTCGTATTATATAAACAGACTGTTTTTTGAAGGAGCAAGCGATTTTACCGAGGCGCCTCATGCGAGCGATTTTACGGTAGATGGCGTGAAAATCAGAAGTGCGGTCTGCTTTGAGGGAAGTACAAATATGCTTTATGAAGGCGAACCTCAGCTGCTTAGCGTTGTAAGTAATAACGCATGGTTTTTGCCCTCAACAGAGCCTGTTATGCAAAATCTAATGCTCTCTCTGTATGCTTCAAAAAATAATGTGATAATATTTCACAGCGTAAACGGCGAAGGCAGCGGCGTGATTGTTCCGCGAAAAAGCGCTTTAAAAATAATATCCGAACATTTCGGGCAATGATTATGTTCATGAATAGATTCTTGTACGCTAAATTGTCTTCAAAATCAATTAAATTCAGCCTGCATGAAAGCGGAGAGTTTTAAGCGATGAGCGATACGGCGGTTTTATTTGTCGGCATAGGCGCGGTTTTGATTTTTGCTTCCGCGATCGGTTTTATACTGAAAGCAAAAGCAAAAGAGCCAAACTCTATGGTAGAAAACT
>JAISNG010000003.1 GCA_031276365.1 Campylobacteraceae bacterium
GTCTTTATTCATTGTAGTTTCCCACAACTGCTCTGGATTCATCTCGCCTAAACCCTTATAACGTTGAATATAAGCGCCTTTTTTTGCGCTTTCCTCTACCGCCATTAAAACATCGAGTATATCTTTGTTTTCAAATATCGTTTTATGCCCATGTTCATAAAGACGCTCATAAATGTATTTGGCTTCTATGAAAAGATTATTAGCAAATAAATCATCATTGATTAGTAACTCTTCCATACCCTTTTCTGTTTGTACAAATAAATGAATATTTTCATCATTTACAATGCTATTTAATATATTATAGCCTGCTTTTTTTAGAAATGAATCGACCTCTATGAATAACTCTTGATTATTCAATGCCAATAAGCTGTCTTCTTCAATAAATTGTCTAATCAATTTAATAAGCGAATAACGCTTTTCCAGCTTATCTAATACCGATCGATAACGCGCCGCGATTTTAAGAAGTTCTTTTAAGTCCCGATCGCCAATATTGTGAAATTCAAAAGAGGCAATACCGTTTTCTATCAAAAATTCATCTAACGCTTTATCGTCTTTTAGATAAATGTCTGTTTTACCTTTTTTATAACGATAAAGCGGCGGCTGGGCAAGATACACGCAACCGTCTTCAATAATCTTGCGCATATATCTGAAAAAGAACGTCAATAACAATGTCTGAATATGGCTTCCGTCAACATCTGCGTCTGTCATTATAATAATTTTTCTATAGCGAATACGACTAATGTCCATATCATCGCCAATTCCACAGCCAAAAGCGGTAATCATATTTTTAATCTCTTCACTGGTGAGTATCTTGTCTATTCGCGCTTTTTCAACGTTTAATATTTTGCCTCGCAGTGGTAAGATAGCCTGATATGCGCGATCGCGCCCCTGTTTTGCAGAACCACCCGCAGAATCACCCTCTACAAGATATATTTCGCTTATTTCAGGATCTTTGCTTTGGCAATCTGCTAATTTTCCAGGTAATGCTCCAACTCCTAAATTATCTTTCTTTCGCGTTAAATCACGCGCTTTTCTAGCCGCTTCGCGTCCTCTTGCGGCAAGAAGAATTTTTTGCATTATTGCGCGCGCGTCATTCGGATTTTCTTCAAAATGTTTTACTAATTTTTCATAAACAAATTTTTGTACCAACGGTTTTACATAACTACTTCCTAATTTACCTTTGGTTTGACCTTCAAATTGCGGTTCTGGAACACGTACGCTTATAACAGCTATTAACCCTTCTTTAGTATCATCTCCGCTGATTTTTATATCTTTTTCTTTGGCATTTGCGTTTTTTTCTATATATTGTGTTATTGCTCTTGTAAGACCAGCTCTAAATCCCGATTCGTGAGTACCTCCTTCAGGAGTTTTGATGTTATTTACAAAAGATAAACACTTTTCACTATACTGATCGTTATATAGCAACGCTACATCTGCTTCAATATCTTCTAATTTTTCTGTAATAAATATTGGTTTTGTTATTGTGTTACTTTCGCTAATATCCGATACAAATTGAGATAAACCGCCGTCAAAATGATAGATTTCGTTGAAATTATCGCGTTCATCTTTGAATTTGATCGTAATCTTTGGATTCAAATAACAAAGTTCTCTGAAACGTCGAGATAATATTTCACTATCAAAAACTACCGTTTCAAATATACCATCGTCTGGCTCAAATTCAATGGTTGTACCTGTCTTTTTGGTATTACCTATCTGCTTAATCTCCGCTACTGGAATACCATACTTAAAATTTTGTTCATATATATGACCTCCTCTACAAATAGTCATTTTAAGATTTTTTGAAAGCGCGTTAACAACGGATACGCCAACGCCGTGCAATCCGCCGCTTACTTTATATGTATCTTTATCAAATTTACCGCCTGCGTGCAAAACCGTTAAAACAACTGTTGCCGCGCTGATTTTTTCTTCTGGGTGAATATCTACTGGAATGCCGCGTCCGTTATCGGTGATAATTGCGCTATTTTGTGTAATCATAACGTTTATCTCATTGCAAAACCCCGCCATTGCCTCATCAATAGAGTTATCAACAACTTCATATATCAAATGATGAAGACCGCCGATCGACGTATCACCAATGTACATACCAGGGCGCTTTCTAACCGCCTCCAGTCCTTTTAATACTTTTATATTCCCCGCGCCGTATTCATTCATTATTTTACCTTGAGTTAAAGTATAATTGGCATTATGATTGTGGAAAAATTATCGCTTGTAAGCACGAATGGCATTGTTGGCTCGTGAATACCAATTTCAAAATTTTCGCTTTGGCATTGCGATAAAAAATCTAAAATAAATTTGCTGTTTACTGCTAAAGTAATAGGATTTTCTAATTTTATCTCCGCTTCAAAACCTGTTTTTGCCTCTTCATTGGAAGATTCTATCGTTTCCATGCTTATTTGAGATTCTTCAAAGGTGATTTTGATTTCTGGCGATAAAATGCTTACCTGCTTTAGCGCGTCGATCATCTTTTCCGTGTTTAATATAAAAGTATTTGATATATCACGCGGGATAATCCTTTCGTAATCAGGAAATTTTCCGTTGATGACTTTTGTGAAAAAATAGTAATCTTCATTGGAGATGATTAAATTTGTTTCATCAAAAAACAGTTTTATGTTGCTTGAGAATATTTTTTGGATTTCCGCAATTGCCTTTTTGGGTAGTATAATCGGAAGGTTTTTTTCCGCTGATTGATCGATTTTGAACAGAGCAAGCCGTTTTGTGTCGGTTGAAACTAGGTTAATTACAGAGTTTCTTACATCTATTAAAGCTCCGTTTAGTTCAAATTTTGGATTGTTTGTGGAGATGGCTGGCGTGATCTTTCGTAATCCGTTTATTAGATTGACGCTGTCGATGATTATCTCGTTCAATGACGGGTTTTGCTCAAATTCAGGAAACATGGAGCTTTCAAAGCTCGGCAGTTTGTATTTTGATCGCATTTGTTTGATGATTACGCTGTCGTTGTCTTTTTCCTTGTGATCGTTGCGTCTTTGAGCGCTCTTATGATGTCCAGAACCTTTTTGCCGTGGCACGTGAATGATCCCTCTTTGTGTTTGACGAACTCTTTTGTGGATATAAAGAGTCCGATTTCCAGATCGGTTGCTCTGAAAATGAGACGGTCGCGCTCTATTTGAAAGAGAATGTGCGACGTGATGTTGGCGTCGTTCTTTTTTTCAAGGAAGGGCTGAAGGGTGGAGAGTATGCTCTCAAGCGTGCTTTTTTCGATGTCAAACTTCAAGGTCGCTCCTTTTAAATTTATAGTAACAGTAGTAATTTGACGTGAAAAGGTGAATAACTTCGTCTTTTCCCGCTGTTACGGCGTTTTGGAATTGTACCCACTTATCACAAAAAATCACTTTAGTTCAATGCCGCGCCGTGATTTTGTTTGCGAGTTCTTGGATTTTCAGCCTCAAACGCTCGTCGTTTTCAAAGACTTGGGTGATCGTTCTTACGGCGTGGCTGACTGCTGAGTGGTCTTTCATGCCGAAGTATTCGGCGATGAGCGGCATGGAGTTTGGCGTGAGCTTTCGCGCCAGATAGATGACCATTCGTCGCGCGCTGACGATCTGCGCCGTGCGTGATTTGCTCCTGATTTCGCTTGGCTTGTAGTTTAGCTCTTTGGCTACGGTGTTGATAATTTCGTCAATGGTGATATTTTCTCTTTTTTCTTTGATATGCTCTTTTAGCGTGTCCTTGACAAAGTCGATCGTGATTGTCTGGTTGAGCATATTGGCGTATCCTCTGATTTTGATTAGCGCGCCCTCGATCTCTCTGATGTTTTCGTCCAGATGTGAGGCTATGTAATGGACGATCTCGTCG
>JAISNG010000127.1 GCA_031276365.1 Campylobacteraceae bacterium
AGACCGAAGATAGAGACTAAAACTCCAAAAGAGCAGAAAAAAGAGCAAAAGAGCGAGCCAAAACGTGAGCAAAAACCAATAAAACAACCGATAAAACATGAGCAGCAGCCTCATCAAAAACAGCAAGAACCTCCAAAACAAGTACCAAATGAAGCGGACGTTAGTCAGCAGATTGTTCCTGCGCCGCAAAATATCGTATCCGAATCGCTTGCGGAAGTGAGCCTGAAACAGCGCAGAGGATTGGTGTTTGTAAAGAAAAAAAGAGCCGAAGAGCCTGTTGCGCCAATAAATGTGGAAGAGAAAAAAAGTGTCAAATCAACGCCCTCTTTGGAGAGCATGTTCTCAAATATGATGTCCAACATGCAGCAGCTAACAGAGACGCATTCAAAACGTAAAAAGGTTAAAAAAGGCGCTACAGCCAAAAAAGACGAAAGTTCAAAAATAGACATTTTGATGGATAGGGATTTGGGAGAGAGCAGGTATGATTTGGAAGATGATATGGTGGTGCTTCCTGATTTAACTGTCAATCTTGATATAAAAAGAATTGAAGAGGAAAAACGTAAAAATCCCAATCCTGCGCAGGTTAAAACCGTCAAATACAATCCATTTTTAGAGCAGGGCATTCAGCGAAAATCATTTAAAAAACACAAAAGAAGAGTTGAAGAGAAGAGCGAAGAGAGCGTAAAAGCTATTGAAATCCCCGAAGATATAAGAGTTTACGAATTTGCTGACAAGATAAACAAACAGAGCGCCGAAATTATCAAAGTACTTTTCACGCTTGGCGTTATGGTAACAAAAAATGATTTTTTAGATAAAGACGCTATTGAGATTTTGGCTGAAGAGTTCGGCATAGAGGTAAATGTCGTAAATGAACGCGAAGAGTTTGACTACGTCAAGGCTTACGACGAAGAGACAAGCCACAATCTTGAAGAGAGAGCGCCCGTTATCACGATAATGGGACACGTTGACCACGGCAAGACTTCACTTCTTGATTATATTAGGAAATCACACGTTGCAAGTGGCGAAGCAGGCGGTATCACGCAGCATGTAGGCGCTTACGCTGTAGAACAGCATGGCAAAAAGATTACATTTATAGATACTCCCGGACATGAAGCTTTTACTGAGATGAGGGCAAGAGGCGCGCAGGTAACGGATATCGTTATTATCGTTGTTGCGGCTGATGACGGCGTAAAACCTCAAACGATTGAAGCTATATCTCATGCAAAAGCGGCGAAAGTGCCCATGATTATCGCTGTAAATAAAATGGACAAACCTACGGCAAATCCAGACCAGGTAAAAAGCCAATTGGCTGAGATGAATATACTGCCTATTGATTGGGGCGGAGAGTATGAATTTGTAAACGTATCGGCAAAAAGCGGAGAGGGAATAGAACATTTATTGGATGTGATACTCCTACAAGCCGAACTTATGGAACTTAAAGCAGACGCTGCAAGAGACGCCAAAGCCACGGTTATAGAAAGCTCCATGGAAAAGGGCAGGGGACCTGTTGCAACGGTGATAGTCAAAAACGGCACTCTAAGAGTCGGCAACACTGTTGTTGCAGGCGTAGCATACGGCAAAGTAAGAGCGTTATTGAATGCTGCAGGACAAAATATAGAAGCTATCCACCCAGGAGAGCCCGGAGTTATAGTTGGTCTTAGCGAAGTGCCGCTTGCGGGCGAGATGGTAGTCAGAGTAGAAAATGACAAAATAGCCCGCGAATATGCAAACAAAAAAGCCGAATATCTGCGTCAAAAAGAGTTGTCCAAAACTACCAAAGTTACATTGGACGAGCTTGGCGCGATGATAGCCGAAGGCGAACTTAAAGTCTTGCCTGTTATCGTCAAAGCCGATGTCGGCGGCTCTCTTGAGGCGATAAAGGGAAGTCTTGAAAAACTGCGCAATCAAGAAACCAAAATCAATATCATTCACAGCGGTATAGGCGGTATCAGCGAAAGTGATATCGCGCTTGCAAACGCCAGCCAGAACAGCGTTATTTTGGGCTTTAACGTACGACCGACAGGCGCTGTAAAAGAGAGAGCAAAAACGCTTGGCGTTGAGATAAAGACTTACAATGTTATTTATAATCTCATAGACGATGTCAAGGGACTCTTAAGCGGTCTCATGTCGCCTGTTATACGCGAAGAGAGCCTCGGACAAGCTCAAGTGCGCGAAGTTTTTGTAGTGCCAAAAATCGGTGCAATCGCAGGCTGTATGGTAACGGACGGCATTATCAGCCGCGGCGCAAAAATCAGAGTCATTAGAGAAGGCGTAGTTATATATGAAGGCGTTATCTCATCGCTAAAACGTTTTAAAGACGATGCAAAAGAGGTAGCCAAAGGCTTTGAATGCGGCGTTGGCATAGAAAACTTCAATGATATAAAAGCGGACGATTTTATAGAGAGTTTTAAACATGTTGAGGAGCAAGCCGTTTTATGACACAAAGCGAAATCAAGCTTAAAAGAACCGAGAGTATATTAAAAGAGCTTGTTCCCGAAGCTTTCTCAACACTTGAAGATGAACAGCTGCGCGGTCTTGTTGTAACAGACGTAATCTGCCGCAAAGGGCGTTACAATGCTGACGTTTATCTTGATAAGCTGGATTTTACAAGCGCGGAAATATCACAGATACACTCAAAACTCAAAAAAGTCAAAAGCTATCTGCAAAACTATTGCGCCAACGAAGAGGGCTGGTTCAAAGCGCCAGAGTTTACGTTTCGTTTTGACGATTTGCTGGACGAGCAAAACCGCATAGACAAGCTTTTTCAAACAATAGAAAAAGAGTTGAAAAAATGATTGAAAGCATAGAGAAGATTATTTATGAGCGCAATGCAAAGCTATACGATTTTGAAAGCGTGATGGAAAATGGACATAAGATTTTTCGTGTGTATATCACATGCGATGGCGGCGTAACGCTTGAAAAGTGCGAAGAGATAAGTAAAATCATTTCGCCTGTTTTTGATTTAAATCCGCCCGTATCGGGAAAATATTTTCTTGAAGTAAGCTCTCCTGGCATTGAAAGAGCGCTGAAATCTCCAAAACATTTCAAAGCATCCATCGGCGAAAAAGTCAAGATAAAACTCCACAGCGGTGAAAGTCTGCAAGGCGTTATTACGGGTGCAGACGACGAAGGCGTGGAGATTGACGGAGAGTTTGTCAAGTATTCCGATATCGGCAAAGCCAAAACTTATTTTGAATGGTAATGAACGACAGATTTTATCTTTCATTGGCGCTTAATGAAGCGTGGAAATATCAGGCTCTGACATATCCAAATCCAGTTGTCGGATGCGTTATAACCGATAAAAACGGCGCTGTTTTAGCGCTCGCGGCTCATAAAAAAGCAGGCTTGCCTCATGCAGAACTTGAAGCGGCAAAAGAGGCGCTTTTAAAATTAAATCCGCTTTTAAAATTTCCGTTTGAGCCAAACGAACTTCATGCATTTATCGGCAAACATCATAACAATCTGCTTAAAAATTCAACTTTTTACGTTACTCTTGAGCCTTGTTCCCATCAGGGTTTAACGCCTCCATGTGCGGATTTAATCGTAACTTTGGGTGCGCAAAGAGTCGTTATAGGCTCTTTGGATAAAACCAAAAAGGCTAAAGGCGGCGCGCAGATTTTAAAAAAAGCGGGCATAAAAGTAGAAGAGGGCGTTTTAAAAGAGGAATGCGATGAACTTTTAGCACCTTTTTTAGCGTGGAAAAATGGAAGTTTTTCATTTTTTAAACTTGCTTTGAGGCTTGACGGCACATATGATAATGGTATCATAACGCCGCATGAAGCGAGAGTTTTTGTTCATGAAATGAGAAATGTTTGCGATTTGATAGTCATCGGCGGCGAAACGCTGCGCACAGACAATCCTTATCTTGACGCAAGGCTTTCAAATGGCAAATCTCCCGACGCGCTTATTTGCACAAAAAAAACCGTGCCGAAAAATGCCCATATTTTTAGCGTAAAAAATAGAGAAGTATTAGTGCAAAACAGTCTTGAATTTCCAAAAGGATATAAAAATATCATGGTAGAGGGCGGAAGCAATTTTTTGCGCGCCATGAGCGATAAAGTTGATAGATTTTTGATTTTTCACGGCTGTGATTTTAGCTTGAATGGACGCAAAAGGATAGAGGTTGATTTGAAGTTAAGACTGCTTTATCAAGGCTCTGTCGGCGGTTGTTCATTTGGCTGGTATCGTAAGGTAATATAAGTATTTAAGCTTTTATTTGTTAATCTATGGAGTTTGATTCTGAAAATATAGGAAGAGAGCTTAAATGAAAAATATTTTATTTAAAATAATATTTATTTGTATATTGCCCTGTAGCCTTTTTGCTCAAGAGACCCAAGAGAGCAGCGTGGGCGAGCAGATATTTAAAAAAACATGCTCAGGCTGTCATGGAAAAGACGGCAGAACGCAGGCGTTCGGCATCAGCAGAAAGCTTATTGAGATACCTGCTGCCGAAATGGGCGAGAGACTCATGCTTTTTCACAGCGATAAAAATCTTCAAAGCTCAGGCGGCGTAAGCGGAGTGATGAGTAAGCAGACTGCAACTTTGAAAAAAGATGAGCTTGGCAGTGTATTATTATATATACAGAAAAATTTTGCTGCTGACAAGTCTGCTAACGAGTCTGTCAGCGAGTAAACTTTCCCTCTTTAGATTTCACATAAGGTTCATGTATTGAAAACCGACAATAAAAAACAGAAAAAAATCATACAAATGTTTGATGAAATTGCTCCTACATACGACAAAGCAAATCATATTTTAAGTATGGGCATAGATATTTCGTGGCGCAAAAAGGCTTGTGATAAAACTTATGAGTTGATGAACGCAAAAGAGGCGGAATTGATAGTAGATGTGGCTTGCGGCACGGGCGATATGATAGGTTTTTGGCTTAAAAGAGCGAAGAAAAGAGACATAGAGATTAAAAGAGCGCTTGGCATAGACCCGTCATCGCAAATGCTCAAATGTGCTAAAGTCAAATTTCCGAATGTTGATTTTGTAAAAGCCGAAGCTGCCGATTTGCCGCTGCCAAATTTGTGTGCTGATATCTTGAGTATAAGTTACGGTATACGAAACGTGATAGAGCGTCAAAAAGCCTTTCAAGAGTTTGCAAGAGTCGTAAAAAACGGCGGTTTTGTTGTGATATTGGAGTTTACCAAAGACAATAAAAAGGGATTTTTCCACGCCTTAAAACAGTTTTATCTGCATAAAATACTTCCGTTTTTGGGCGCATTGATATCAAAAAATTATGAAGCTTACAAATATTTGCCAAACTCCATAGAAGGTTTTTTGAGCGCGGAGATTTTGCAGGAAGAGTTAAAGGCAGCAGGTTTTAAAACAGAATATATTAAAAACTTTTCGTTTGATATCTCAACACTTTTGATAGCCAGAAAATGCTGACAAGCGTAACAGAGCTAAACCGTCAGATAGAGGCTCTTTTGGAGAGCACATTTTTGCATGTAAGAGTTGAGGGCGAGGTATCGCGTCCAACATATCACGCTTCAGGACATGTCTATTTTACTCTCAAAGACAACGAAAGTACAATCTTATGCGTTATGTTCAAAGGTAACGTGAAAGAGCTTAAATTTGAATTGGAAGATGGTTTGAAAGTCGTCGTAAACGGAAGTATTAGTGTCTATGTTCCGCGCGGAAGTTATCAGATAAACTGCCTTCATGTAGAGCCTTCGGGCGTCGGCGCACTTGCTAAAGCTTATGAACAGCTGAAAGCCAAACTTGAAAAAAAGGGTTATTTTGAAAACAAAAAACCAATCCCGCGCTTTCCTTCATGTATAGCAGTTGTAACTTCCGCTACGGGCGCGGCATGGCAGGATATGCTGAAAGTTGCTTCAAAAAGATGGCCTTTGACAAAACTTGTTTTGATTCCGTCTTTGGTGCAGGGCGAGAGTGCGGCGGTTTCGATAGCGCAAGCCATAAAAAAAGCAGATATGTTGGAGTGCGATGTGATGGTTATTGGGCGTGGCGGCGGAAGCATGGAGGATTTGTGGGCGTTTAACGAAGAGATTGTCGCAGATGCGGTATATCATGCAAAGACGCCGATAGTGTCGGCTGTGGGGCATGAGATAGATTATGTGATAAGTGATTTTGTTGCGGACGCAAGAGCGCCCACACCATCGGCTGCGATGGAGATGATACTGCCGCAGCAGGATGAACTGAAACAGACGATTGATTACATGAGAGCGCGTTTTGTTGAAAAGATAAAAAAGATGATTTTGCAAAAAGAGCAGATTTTGACGCATTTGAGCGAACTATACAAAAAAAATTCGTTTGACGCGAAGATAAAGTTTCAACTTTTGGAAGCTACGGCACTGAAAAACTCCATGAACGCGGTATTTTATAACTCTCTTTTACAGCGCGGGCAAAATATCAAGGAGCTTTTTTTGCATTTTGAAAGCAAGAGTGCGCAAATTTTAAATAAAAACGAGAATATCTTAAAGAGTTTTCAAAACACGTACGCGCTGCAAGAGCCTACACAGCAAAGCCGAGACGGTTTTGCACAGATAGTCAAAAATGCCCAAAAAATGCCGCTTGAAGAGATAAATGAGGGTGATGAATTTGAACTCCAGACGCCGAAAACCAAACTTTTTGCAAAAGCGCTGAAAAAACAGACATTTGCCAGTCATCAAAGTGATATATCGCCTTCAAGGTAAAACCAATCAAAACTGCATCTCTGCTTTTTTATCGTTCATGCGTGGACAAATTACGCCTTTGTGTCATTTTAGCAACTAACATATCATAAAACAAACAACAATTCTTTTTTCGTCATTCTCGCAACATTTTGCGAGAAAAACAGACAATTTGCCATTTTTTATTCCCGCACAACAAAATATTATCTCTTTCCTCACTCCGCGACTGAACGACAAGTGAGCGCATACAAAAAAGTAGGTGGCATTTGTACTCTTTATTATTTTAGCAAAGCATTAACGCTTTTAGCGTTATCTATCCAAAGTGGCATTTGTCCTCTCTATTGTTTTGGCAACGAACAAATGAACCCGTCATATTTGAAAATGGCAACTTTTTTATCTCTCTATCATTTTAACAACGAACAAATTTACCTTTTTTGTTTTCCTCTGTTATGTACACGTTCTTTCAATCATTTCTGCGACCAAATGACAAACAAATATTCTATTTTGTCATTACTGCTGAAAAGACAAAAATATCACTTTTTATGTCATTCCCGCGCAGGCGGGAATCCAAGCCAAAAACAATTTTAAAAGTAAAATTATGAGAGAAAACAAGAAAAGACAATAAAACATCAATTACTTCCATTAACTCGTTGTTTATTTGTAAGATTTCTTTTAGATTCCCGCCTACGCGGGAATGACGGAGAGAGGATACATGTATCTTACGACGATGACTTACGTCATATCGTTCATATAGGAATGACGGAAGAGATTGTCATTCTACCAAGTGAACGATAAGTGAAATACATTACATGGAAGCAGACACAAATACTCTCCCCCGTCTTTTCATTAACTGTTGCCAATTCATAATGCGCACGACTGCCAATTTCGTAATTTTTGCCACAACTCCGTCATTTCCGCGCAGGAGGGAATCCAAACTCAAAACTATTTCAAAAGCAAAATCATGAAAAGCAAAAAACAGATGATAAAACATCAATCTTTCTCATAGATATTTTAATGTTTGCAAAAGTTCTTTTGGATATCATTTTTCACTAATATGAGACAGAGAATAGGTAACTGTTGTGAAATATGGATTTTTTAGATTCCCGCCTACGCGGGAATGACGGAGAGAGAGGATACCAGTTTTTACTTACAATGATGACTTACATTGTATCATTTATGCGGCTATGACGAAGAAGATGATTTTGTGTTGTTTGCATGCTGAAGTGATTTTGGATATCCGTATTCCTTGTGATGAGATTTGCGCATTATGCTATTAATTTATATGACTATGACGGATTTAGTCTTTATCTGTTGTTCGGTCGCGGGAATGACAAATAAACAAGCTGGACTAAAAAGTTGTAATGTTTGTATGTAAAGTTTCAATCAACACATGATTTTATGTATATTTTAGGGCGTGGTATGTGTAAGGCTAATCGGTTCACAGTTTTTGGTTTGCATAAAATACACACTTCGCGCAAAATCAGCCAATAAAAGACGGCGAGCTAAAAAGAGCGCATAAAATCAACACTCTTTGCGCAAAACTATCAAATCCGCAAAAGTAATAAAAATATGACAATTTCAGATTACTTTATTGTATCTGAACAATATATAATAGTATAAATTAGATTATAAACTTTAAATATAATTGTGCCTAAAAGAATATAATTTAATAAATCTTTTCAAGGAGGAACGGTGAAAACAAACAAAGTGCTTGCTGGAAGCGCGATAGTTGTATTTATCGCGGCGATAGGCTTATTTGTTTATTTGCTGAATATTTCCAAGGCCTTTTCTTATCTCTCAAGCGATTCCAAAGCCTGTATCAATTGTCATGTTATGAATACGCAGTATGCTACATGGCAGCACAGTTCTCATGCGGCTGTTGCGGGGTGTGCAGATTGTCATCTGCCGCAAAACGGATTTATAAGTAAATACATAGCCAAAGCCAGAGATGGCTTCAATCACGCCGCGGCATTTACTTTCAATACCTATGACAATGCGATAAAAATCAGCGACGACGGAGCGGCGCGTGTGCAAAATAACTGCATTTTGTGCCATGCGTCCATAGCTTCCGTTATAGTTACAAACAGCGATATAAATCATCGCTACAATGACAAAAGCGTCAAAACGGGCAGACGCTGTTTTGATTGCCATAAAGAGGTGCCTCATGGTAAAGTAAGAGGCTTGAGTACTACGCCTTACAATCTTGGCGTGCAATACGTAAAATAAGGAGTTTGAAAATGAAAAAATATATAGCGCTGTTGGGCTGTTCTATCGCGGCGATTGTTGTTTTGGGACTTTTGGCAAACAATATCAACGCGAAAGAAAATGAGAGAAAAGAGCTTATGAAAGGAGTTGCCGATATCGCAAATCCTACATTTAGCTCTGAGTGGCAAAGGTATTATCCAAGAGAGTATGACTCATGGAAAGGTACAAAACAGAATAAAAGATTGGAAGATATGGTCAAAAAATGGCCGCAGCTTGCGATAGTTTGGGCGGGATATCCGTTCTCAAAAGACTATAACGCGCCGCGCGGACACTACTACGCTGTGCAGGATAATGTAAATACGCTCCGCGTCGCGGCTCCAGGAATACCAAATGCGTCCGTTCAAAGTCCGCTTCCTACGGCCTGTTGGACATGTAAATCGCCTGACGTTGTGAGGTTGATGGAAACAAAAGGGGATTTGGAATACTACACAGGCAAATGGGACAAATGGGGCAGTGAAATAGTAAACACGATAGGCTGTTATGACTGCCACAAAGCCGACAGCGCAGAGTTGAAAGTTGGCAGAAAATACCTAAACGGCGGTTTGGAAGCGGCGGGACTTGTAACGTTTGAGCGCTCAACTCATCAGACAAAGAGGGATTTGGTCTGTGCGCAATGCCACTCCGAATACTACTTTAGAAGTACGGATTATGAAGACGGCGCGAAGATGAAAAAAACTGCGATGGTTGTAACGCTTCCGTGGAAAGAGGGATTGAGGGCGGATGATATGATGAAGTATTATGATAACGGTTCAAATTTTCCAGACGGCAAACCGTTTAAGGATTTTGTCAACAGTATCTCAAAAACTCCGATAGTAAAAGCGCAGCACCCTGACTATGAGCTTCATAAGACAGGTATTCACGGGCAAAAAGGAGTTTCGTGTGCTGATTGTCATATGCCTTATACGCAGGAGGGTTCTGTGAAATTTTCAGACCACCAAATCCAAAATCCGCTTAGAACGATGGACAAAAGCTGCATGACTTGCCACAGAGAGAGCGAAACAAAACTAAAAGCCATCGTCAAAGAGAAGTATGATAGAAAAGAGGAGCTTTTTATGCTCGCCGTGGACAACCTTGCAAAGGCGCATCTGGAGGCGGGTAAGGCTTGGGAGAGCGGGGCAAGCGAAGCTGATATGCAAACTCCGCTAAATCTTATAAGACAGGGACAATGGAGATGGGATTATGCGGTGGCAAGCCACGGCGGCTTTTTCCACGCACCCGATGAAACGCTCTACACTTTGGCAAAAGCAAATGATTATGCGCAGCGCGCGCGCGTAGCTCTTGTCGGCGTATTGGCAAAAAACGGCGTATTAAACTATATCGCGCCCGATTTTTCTACAAAGGAAAATGCGCAAAAGTTAGCAGGACTCGATATGAAAAAACTTATCGCCGAAAAGTTGGAGTTTAAAAAGACGCTTGAAAAAGAGTGGCTAAAACAGGCTAAAGAAAAAGGCGTTTTAGATGAGAAGCTAAGAGATTATGACGATGATGTTTCGTCATATTTCGGCAATCCAAAATAATTTTCTGGCATTTGGCGGTTTTTGGCAAAACAAAAGCCGCTGTGCCGATATATACGAAAGGTTTGCATACATGAATGACGCTTGCTGTAAGTATCATAAAAGATTTCCGCATTTGCCGCTGCGAACTTTACGCTGAAAGCTATCGCTCATGCGGATATAACAGAAAATGTTGTTATTCCCGCGCGAGTAAATCACGCCTTTTATTGTTTTAGCTTTTTTCCGTTATTTCAGTTTTTTGCGTTGTTCGCGTAATAAAACGACAAGCGAAGCGTGTATATAAAAGCAAACGACAATTCTCCCCCACTTTGTCATTATGAGAAAAGTAGATAATTTGTTTCTACTCATTTCCGCAACCAAATGACAAGCGAACGCAAGTGAGTGAATGACAGCCTTTCAAAAGAATCTCATCATGAAGAATGCGAAAATTTGTTTTTTCAGTTATTTATATGAACGAACAACAAGCAAATCCTTTCCGCAACGAGTAAGAGTTTTCGTAGAAAACGATATTTGATAGAAATGTATAAATCCACTCTTTCCGTCATTCCCGCAACCAAATGACAAGCGAACGCAAGTGAGCGCAATCGTGAGGGAAGGCGGGAATCCATTGCATGATAAAAGAAAATAAAAAGACAAATTCTAAAACATCAATCTTTCCTATGAACACTTGCATTTGTTTGTGGTTTCTTTTTGGATACCCGCTTGCCTCGCAAATATCGCTTTCTACGAAAACTCTTTGCTCGTTGCGGGTATGACGAAATAAGGCAATCATTAAAAATAGTTTCAGGTTTCTTTTTGGATTCCTGCCTACGCGGGAATGACGGAAGAATGGCGCGGAAATGACGGAGAAATAATGCTTGTATGTCTTATGATGAATTTTGTGCGTTATATTATCGTTCGCGATGGAATGATGGATTTGGTCTTTGTTTGTCTTTTGTGCCATTATAACCGCCTAACTTTATATCAATTGTTTCAAGTCTGTGTTTGTCTTTTGTCGGTATGACGGAAGAGGGTGAATGTCAGTATTTCTCATGACGATTAACACTGTATTGTTCGCATGGGAATTACGGATTAAATATTTTTTTACAGATATGATGTTTTTGTTTTTTATATAACGACCTAAAACACACGTTTTGTTTGTTGTTTTGTTGCGGCAATAAATCTGAATGTGCGCCAATGACTGCATTATGGTGCGCAAAAAATAATATGGCAAATTACATGAAAGTACTCAAAAAAAATAAAAAACAAGGACTGGCGTAATGAATTATGCGTGATATTATATAAGAACGCTTATGTAATATACAACTCCTATTCCGTTTGTTGCCTCTATCGGTGTGATATTGTATGAGAATGCTCATAGAAACTTAAGAATACAAAATTCAATATTTGCGCTGATATTGTATGAAAACGCTCAAAAAGAAAAGCAAGAAACGCTAACAGGCGAGATGAAATTAGGTGCGATATTACAGAAAGCGCGCAAAAGTGCAAAACAGAAACGTTTGAGATGTTTTTTTATATTTTTTGCAAACTTAAAACTCTACAGGGTTTAAGAGTTTTTTCATGTATTTTTTGCAAACGCATACCAGACATACAATGTTGCAGTGCTTTTTTAAGAATTTTTTGCAAAAACATGCAATCTTTTACCTCTTATTTACGGCTATTTTTGTAAAATCAGCTTATTATTCAAATCGGAGATAATTTTGCTCAGTTTTAGTATTATAGCATCAGCGGTAATGTTTGCTATCAATCTCTTCACTTTCGTGTGTCTTTTTTGCAGAATTGATTTTCTAAAAACAAAAGGGCGCGTCGTTGCGTCAATTATACTGCTTATCGTTACGGTTTTGGAAGTTTACTATTTTACGTCATTTAGGCGCAGTTCGGAAGATATATTTCTTTTGCAGTTCACCGCCGCGCTCATAGGCGTCTCTTTTATACTTTTTTTCTTTTCGCTTTTATACTTTATCCTTCGTATGCCGCTTTTTGTCATACCGTTTAGCAAAGAGCGCAGGCAGGCTTTGAAGTTTATACTTGATATTACAATCCTGATAGCCGCCTTTTCATGGATACTTAAAGGTTTGGCGGGCGGTTTTAAAAGACCGATAAAGCACAAAGTCGCTGTTAAGATAGACGGTTTAAGCCGTCCTCTCAGCGTTGCACAGATAACAGACGTGCATATAGGAAAGGTCTTAGGCGCGGAGTTCATGCAAGAGGTTGTAGATATTACAAACGAGCTTGACGCTGATATAGTTGTTATAACGGGGGATTTGGTAGATACATCTCCAAAATATGCGGCGGAAAAGTTTGAACCGTTGAAAAAGTTAAAGAGCAGATACGGCGTTTATTACGTACTTGGCAACCATGAATACTTTGACAATGTCAAAATGGTTGTAAATTTCATCAAAAGTTTCGGCATAAGAGTTTTGGATAATGAAAATGTCGTCATTGACGGGCGTATAAATTTGGCTGGGATTAATGATTTAAGAGGCGAGAGATACGATATTTTCAAGCCTGACGTTGCAAAAGCTTTAAGCGGCAGAGATGAAAAATTGCCGACACTGCTTTTGTCGCATCAGCCAAAAGTCGTAAGTAAAATAACGGACAAAGACCGCGTAGATTTGATAATAAGCGGACACACGCACGGCGGACAGATATTTCCGTTCGGCTTTTTGGTGTTGTTAGACCAGCCATATTTGTACGGACTTTATCGGCACAGTTTGGTTACGCAGGTTTTCGTAAGCTCGGGTGCAGGATATTGGGGACCGCCTTTGAGGATATTGGCTCCTTCGGAAGTCGTAAAATTAGAGTTGAAAGGATAACTCATGACAAATGTTATTTCAAGAATCTTCGGCTTTTTTGCCGCTGTTCGCTTTCCCGCCAAAGTGCAGGCTTTTATCAACGAAACTTACGTCAAACTCTTCAAGATTGACATGGGTGAATTCAAAGAAGTCGCGTATTACGAAAGTTTGGGCGCTCTTTTTACAAGAGATTTGGTAAAAAAAAGGGAGTTTGTAAAAACTCAAAACACTCTTATCTCTCCATGCGACGCGTTGATAACGGAACTTGGAACGATACAAAAAGGCGGACTTGAAGCGCTTCAGATAAAAGGTTTTTCGTATTCAATCAATTCGCTTTTGGGCGATTTTACGATGCGCAAAGACAAAGCAAAACTCAAAAACGGGCTTTTTGTCAATTTTTACCTCTCGCCCTCGGATTATCACCATTATCACGCTCCATGCGACATGAGAGTTTTAAAATCCACTCATATACCAGGTGCGCTTTATCCTGTAAATCTCAAGTGGCTTTATAAAAAAGCCGAACTTTTCTGCGAAAACGAAAGAGTTGTGTTGGAGTGCGAAACAGCTCTCAAATCGCGCTTTTGGCTTGTTTTTGTAGGCGCTTTAAATGTCGGCAAAATCCGTTTTTTGTTTGATGAAAATATCGCGACAAATGCGAAAAAATATGAGCAAAGTTATGTTTCTTATAAGGATTTGAATCTTTTTCAAGGCGAAGAGATGGGCTTTTTTGAAATGGGTTCAACTATTGTATTTTTGGGCGAAAAAGATGCTTTCAGGGCGCTTGTAAAAAACGGCGAAAAGGTAAAATTTACGCAGGAGATTATCACTGAGCAGGAAAATAAAAGCTGATAATCTTATTTCAAATTCGCTATTAATGCAAGCGTATCACTGTTTAAAAAAATTTCTCTAATTTAATATTTTTAATGTCAATCTAAGCCTTTTTTCTATATTATCCACTCTTTAAACAATAATAATTATCATTATTGCTATATTTCATAAGGAGTAAAAACATGAGAAAAAGATATATATGCAGCATCGCCGCCGCCTTGGTTTGCTTTACTTCGTTTTCTTTTGCGCAAGACGAAGTGATAGAACTCGACGAGATAAAAGTCGTAAGCGCGTCCGGACATGAGCAGAAGATTGCAGAAGCGCCCGCAAGTATCTCCGTCATAACGGGTGAAGAGCTTACAAAAAAGCAGTACATCACACTGCTTGATGCAGTCAAGGATATAGAAGGCGTAGATATCGGAGAGACGAGGGATAAAGGCGGTGAAGGTACTATCAGTATAAGAGGTATGGGGTCTGATTATACGCTTTTGCTGATAAACGGAAGGCGTCAAAACAACGTGGGCGATTTGTATCAAAACAATGTTTACGTCGGCTCTCATTATAACCATTTGCCGCCTGTTACCGCCGGGGAGAGGATAGAGGTTATACGAGGACCGATGTCCACGCTTTACGGCTCTGACGCGATAGGCGGGGTGATAAACATCATCACAAAAAAGATTACGCCTGAGTGGAGCGGTGCGGTGGGCAGTTCGCTTACATTGGAGGGAAATTCGGATTTTGGCGATGACAGGACGGCGGATTTTAGCATTATGGGACCCATCATCAAAGACAAACTCTCTTTATCGCTTAGAGGAAGTATCTACAAAAGGGAGGCTTCAAATCCTAAATACGAACCCGTTACAGACCCAAACGGCGCTATACATGAAAGGACGCTTGGCTTTGGCGGCGGCGGACGCACAGTCGCCAATACAAATTGGGAAGCGGGAACGAGCCTCACATTTTTACCTCATGAAAATCATGAATTCACACTTGATTACGATATCTCAAAACAAAAGTACGATAACAGTGAATCGCAGGTAGGAACGCTGGACTCCATATCGTCCATTTGGCGCGCTTCTGGCGGTAAAGTTGCTCCAAGAGTTGGGTACGCTTCAGACCAGCGTCTTGAGAGAGAGCAGTATGGACTTAGCCATATCGGAACATGGGGAAGAGTAAAGAGCGAAACGTCTATTTCGCAGATTACCACGAACAATTATGGACGTTCATTGCCGTTTTCAGCCGAAGAGAGAAAGAGGCTTCAGGCTTTATGGGACGCCTCAAGCGGAAATATGGCAAATTTAAATGCAACACAAAAAGCCGAACTTGATGCGTTTTTGCCGCGCCCGACAAGAACGCTTGAATCAAGCCAGACGATATTTGACCACACAAGCAAAATCCCTCTTGAGTCAAACTACATAGTAGTCGGCGGACAGTTTATAAACGCTGCTTTGAAAGACGGAGTATATGCGCTGGACAATAACGGCTCATACACTGAAAGTGATGAATTTTCGTTTAAGCAGTATGCGCTTTTTGCCGAAGATACGTTTTTTATAACCGATACACTTTCATTTACGGGCGGAGCAAGATATGACTATCACGACAATTTCGGCTCACATATAAGTCCGAGGATATATTTCAACTATGAACCTTTTGAAAGCTGGGCATTTAAAGGCGGCGTATCAACAGGATACAAAACGCCAAAAGCGACGGATTTGCAGTACGGCATCACAGGATTTGGCGGGCAGGGAACAAGTCCATGGATAGGAAATCCCGACTTGAAACCAGAAAAGAGCGTAAACAGCGAAGTTGCCGTGTATTATAATCACGAAGACGGACACAGCTTTAACTTTACATTTTTTGTAAACAAATTTAAAGATAAGATAGTAAACAGCGATACTTTGAAGATTTGTACGACTCTTATCACAACAGACTGCGTTGATATCGGCGAGGCTTGGGCTGATGTATTGGGAAACAACGGACTTACAAGAAAACAAAATATCTCTGAAGCGGAGATAAAAGGTTTTGAGATTGCAGGCAAATTTGTCTTTACGCCAAAGCTTTTTGCGCGCGTAAATTATACATACATTGACTCCGAACAGACGAGCGGAACGGAAAAGGGCAGACCGCTTACATCAAGCGCGAAACATAAGGGAAATATTATGGTTGATTGGGCGGCAACGCAAAAATTAAGTACAAATCTTGCTATTGAGCTGGAAGATAAAAGATATCGCGGAGTTGATGCAAACAACAATCTTTTGTATTACAAGGGATATGAAGTAGTAAATCTCGGAGCTTCATACAAGGCAAATGAAAATCTAATCTTTCATGCCAAAATCAACAATCTGTTTGATAAGGATTTTACATCTTACAGCACAGAATTTACTCCTGACGGCGTCGGCGGATATACCGCAGCATTTACAGACAACTATAACTTAAAAGCCAAATCAAGAAACTTTTGGCTTGGCGTTACGGGATATTTTTGATAAATTTTGAGCCGCTTAAATAGGCAAATGAAGCAAAGACGACAGCGCATGAACGCTAAGCATGTCATGCGCGTCAAATTTACCGTCTGATTTTAGCGCATAGATACTTATCTCAAGTATCTTTTTGCGCAAAAGAGGTTTGCATTGCCGTATCTTTGCAAAAACATTCTCCAAAGAGTTCAGTGAGATATTCTCAAACGGTATATATCGCGCTTTCGATACGTCCGCGATGTGCATTATCTTTTCAAACGCTTCCAAAGCTTTTTTCTCGTCCTTGAGTTGTCCATAAGTTATGATGGAAAGCAAAGCAGAAACCTCAAAATTTACGGCAAAAATGCTTGAATATATCTCATTAGGAATCTTTTGTAATCCAAATAGAATATCCAAAGGATAAAGCACAAGATGTTTTATATTCAGTTCAAACCAAGAGACGACTTTATCACACTCTATCAGGCGCTCTACGGTTGTTTTGAACTTCAAATAATCCTCTTTTGTAAGGGTTTTCAGAGTCGGCATGCCAAGCTGGATAAGAGTCAGCGTCAAATCCTCATGAGAAATCTCTCTTTGTATCTCTTCAAAATCATTTACAGCTTCTAAAAAGTTATCTTTCACGATGTTTTGCTGTTCTTTGCGCACCGCTTTGTCCGCGTCCAGCAAGAGTGCAAATACTACCAGCTGAACTTTTATTTTATCTGAAACGGCGGTATAAAGCGCAGGCGGGATTTGAGCGATTTTGTGTTCGGCATTTTGCAAACTCTCAGCATTTAGTGTTCCGATATTGTCTATCTCATATAAAAGTGCGGCGGCTGTTATGATTTTGGGCGTCTCTTTTTTTGCCTCTGTTTTTTTGCGGTTTGTCTGTACCTTAATCGGTTTTGGAACGATAAATTTACCGTCCCATTTTGGCTCAAGCGCAAGAATTCTTTTTTCAAGCGGCGGGTGAGTAGAAAAAGAGAAAAACTTTTTAACTCCGTTTGAAAAGTATAAATGGCTGAATTCATCGGCTTTTGCAGAACTGATGATGGAGTTTGCAAAGCCTATTTTTTTAAGCGCATTTGAGAGTCCTGTCGGATATCTTGTAAATTGTGCGGCGGAAGCGTCTGCGAAATATTCGCGCTCTCTATTGATGGCGGCTTTTATGAGATTGCCGAAAAACAGCCCTATATAGCCTATAACATACAGAGCCAATCCTATCAAAAGCAAACCGCCGCCGCCTTTTTTGTTTCTGCTTTTAGAAAGCGACCTCATGATTATTTCACCCAAAAGACTTATAAATAAAATGCCGTTCAAAATCCCTATAGAACGGATATTTAACTTCATATCGCCGTTGAAAATATGGCTGAACTCATGAGCTATGACGCCTTGAAGTTCATCTCTTGTAAGAAATTCCACCGCCCCTCTTGTTACGCCTATGACGGCATCATCATAAGTAATTCCAGCCGCGAAAGCATTTATAGTATTGTCATTTTCAAGGATATAAACGCTTGGAGACGGAATACCCGAAGCTATGGATATTTCATCCACGACATTCAGAAGCATTGCCTCTTTTGCGTCGGCTCTGTTTTTTGCTACAAGCCTGCCGTCAAGTGAGCGGGCTATGAATGCGCCGCTGTTTGCGGAGAGTTGAGATATCTTTATAAGCGAACCTGCTGCGATGATTGTCAATGAACCGAAAAATAAAATCAAAAATATCTCAAGCGGCATGGTTTGAAAAATAAAGACAGGAGAGTAGGAGAAGTCGTCGAAACTATCATGAGCAAAAATCACGCCTACTGTGTAAGAGACTGCTGTACAGACCCCAATCGTCCCCAAACAAAAGAGCAAAATCAAAAGAGTCGTCTTTCTCTTTGCCCTCTCCTGTCTTTCAAAAAAATTCATCTGCTAAAATGCAACTTTCGGCGCACTTTGCATAGCGGCGCTGTCGTCAAACTCCAGCAATACCGCATCGCTTGTATGTCCGAACGTGGAAGCAAGGATATTTTGCGGAAATGACTGACGATAAGTGTTGTAAGACATAACGCTGTCATTGTACGCCTGCCTTGCAAAAGCTACTCTATTTTCCGTAGTTGCTATCTCTTCATGCAGTTTTATCATGTTCTCATTGGCTTTAAGTTCAGGATAAGCTTCAACGATTACGTTAAGTTTGCCCAGTGCGCCTGCGAGATTTTGTTCCGCTGTGCTAAGAGCGTGAATATTTGACGGATTTGACGGATTGGCTTTTGCTTTTTCTAAGGATTGAGCGGCTTGATTTCGCGCTTTGACGACAAGCTCAAGCGTTTCTCTCTCATGTTTGAGGTAACCTTTCGCTGTCTCCACGAGATTTGGTATGAGGTCATACCTTCTTTTTAACTGCACTTCAATCTGTGCAAAAGCGTTTAGATAGCGGTTTTTAAGCGCAACTAACGTATTGTAGATGCTGATTATGAAAAGTGCAAGCAAAATAACAATCACCAAAATGACGACTATCGTTACCATATTTTCTTCTCCTAAAATTAATTTTTGAAATTATACAATAAATAAAATATATTTAATCAATCCCAAGCGGCAAATGCAAAGCCTCGCTGATAGCATGTATGATAATCAAATCATCTGTATTTATCTTTTTGTCTGAAGTGAGCGCGTATATTACCGTCTCCATCACTTTGCTGCGTACAAACGGTTTTGAATTTTGAATCTCATCTATAGCTTTTTCAAACGCTTCAGACGAAAAATGCCCGCCCGCACGGTATTGCAAAGAGGTGAGCGCGGCTTTGTTCCGCGCTTGAAAAAACAGCTCTTTTGCCTCTTTGTCATTTTTTGTTTTCGCGTAAACAACGGCGGAGAGAAGCGTTTCAATATCCTCTTTTACCGCTCCTGTGTGCGTATGCATGAATATGGGCGGTTTTTTAACGCCGAAGTTAATATCCAAAGGATAAATCACAAGATATTTTATGCACCATTCAAAAAGCGATATATGGTCATCATACTCTATGAGATTGTTTACAATGGTTTTAAATGTCTTGTATTGTGCGGGCGTTATACTTTTAAGCGCGGCGATACATAAATGTATGATATTTAGATACAGCGAACGCTCCAGTAAAATCATATCCGCATATATGGCGTTTATCCTGTTTATCGCCGCTTTTTGCGACTCCGCGTTGTTTGGAAAAATCTTATCTGCCGCAAACTCCGCTTGCGTTTGTCTTATTGAGTAATCCTTGTCAAACAAAAGCGCATAGATGATGAACTCAGCTTCGAGAGGATTTTCCGCGCTCTGTTTCAAAGAGTGCGGGACATTTTCAAGCATCATGTAAGCGCGTTCAATCTGCTCTTTTGTGATATTGCCTACGTTTGATAGTTGATTTAACATATATGCAACGCTCATGACCTGAAGAGATTTTTGCTTTGCATCGGCGTTTGTCTTTTTAAATACCTTATCTTTCTGTTTTGTTACATCTATATATTTTCCGTCCCACGAAGGCTCTATCTTGCGTATTCTATTCGGCGCGGGCGGAGATGACCAGCTCGCAAAGAATATATGGCTGAAATAACCCACATTTGCCGAAGCGAGCTTGTGTCCGTAACGACCGATTTTCTTCAGTGCATTTGCGATTCCGTCTGAATATCTTGTAAACTGTACCGCGTAAGCGTCCGCAAGATATTCTCTGTGATAATTTATAAAAAGCTGTATAAAACATGCGCACGCGGCTCCAGCAAAACCGATAATCGCCAAACATGCGCCGATGATATAACCTGCAGGATATATAAATATAAACGATACGCCAAGCACCATATTGTGCCACTCTTCAAGTTTGCCTTTGGGATTGTCCACTGGATGCTGCGAGAGGATAATCTCCATGCCGACGATAAATATGTACATGATACCGTTTACAAAGCTTGAGATGCGGTTGTTTATCTTCATGTCGCCGCTGAATATATGGCTGAATTCATGTGCGATAACGCCTTGAAGTTCGTCCCTTTCAAGTAGTTCTATCGCTCCTCTTGTTACGCCAAAGACGGCATTGTCGTATGTTGTGCCTGCAACAAAAGCGTTGATATGTTTGCTCTCTATGACATATATGGGGATAGTTGGGATACTCGCCGCTATGGACATCTCTTCTACGATATTTATTAAAATTTTCTCTTTGGTATTTGCCGTATTGCCAAAAAGCTGTATCGCATGGAGTTCTTTTGCTATGGTTTTTCCTCCCTCTGACAACTCTTCGGCTTTTTTTAAAAATCCATACAATATAAGCGCAAAAACGCCCAGAAATGAAAGAATGACAGCGAGAGTGTCGGCATGAGAGAGGATATAAAAGGGCGATAGTGTAAATCTGAGATTTTCATCGCTGTACATGTAAGTGTGAAGCGTTATGAAAAACATACCTGTACTAAATACAACGATGATAACGCTAAGGATAAAGAGCAGCATCAAAATCCTTGCTCTTTTTTGCGAAATGTCTTGCTCTTTGTAGAAATTCATTTAAGCCTTCCGTTGCAATTGTTTGAGATTTTTATTATACATTTTAAAACATAAATTAATTTTGATGTAAGCCGTAAAAACTATAATAAACAACCATTTTTATAACAGGAGAAATTATGCTGTTGAGCAATACGGAAATTTTGCCAGGATACGTCATAGAAAAACATTTAGGGCTTGTGCAGGGAAGTACGGTCAGGGCAAAACATATCGGACGTGATATGATGGCGGGATTTAAAAATATGATAGGCGGTGAACTTAAAGGCTACACGGAACTTTTAAATGAATCGAGAGAAGAAGCTTTGGATAGAATGAAAGAGCGGGCAAAAGCCATAGGCGCAAATGCTGTGATAAATGTGAGATTCGGCACGGTAAATATAATGGAAGGCGCTTCGGAGATATTGGCGTACGGCACGGCAGTTTTTATAAAAGAAGAGATTTAGAGTATGGATATAATAACAGAGTTTATAATGCAAATAACAAAGATTTGCGTACTTATGTTTATTACTTATTTCATTGGTAGTTTTATAGAAAGAAAATATTTTAGCTTAATAAAAAAATGTGAAGAAAACTTGAAAGATATATTGGTTTTTAGTGAGAAGCATGTTCTCAAAGATTTAGTAAGCGGCGAGTTTTATCTTGTCAAAGGCTCTATCGTATCATCAGGAAGTTATTTTAAGCGGCAAACGGCAGGACTCAAATCCAACTTTGGCGGACGGCTTGGTTCTATGGAATCTTTCATGGATATAGGACGGCGTGAAGCGGTGTTAAGGATGAAAGAACAAGCCAGAATTGTTGGTGCAAATATTGTTTTTAATGTTCGTTTTGAAACCGTTATGATAAGACGGGGGAAAGGTCTTTGCGCTGAATTTCTTGTTTATGGGACTGCATGGAAAAAAATAGCGCGTGCAGATACGAAATCCACAAAAACTTTATGAGATAAATACACTCAAAATGGATTTAACCGTGCTGTTTAAAAACACAGAAATCTGCGAATTTGATGGTTTGTGAAAATTCTCAAATGCTATACAGCATTGTTTCAATAAACATCGCGGCTAATGTTTCGCGCCTGAAAAGTGAGACAGCGCAGCAATAACAATCTCTTCCGTTATTCCCGTTTTTTGCGTTACTCTTCAATAAAACGATAAGCGAAACATGTACATGAAAGCAAACGACAATTCTTTTTCTTTTGTCATTTTGACGGCACTTTATGAGAAGAACAGATAATTTGCCATTTATATCTTCCGTCATTCCCACGTGAACGATAATATAACGCACAAAATTCATCATAAGACATGCAAGTATTATTTTTCCGTCATTTTCATGCTTATTTTCCGTCATACCCGCGCCCTTTCTCCGTCATACCCGCTCCATTTCTCCGTCATACCCGCGCAGGCGGGTATCCAAAAAGAAACCTACAAACAAACGAAAGTGTTCATGAAAGAGATTGACGTTTTGGAGTTTTTTCTTTTCTTTCATAATTTTATTTTTAAAGTAGTTTTGAATTTGGATTCCCGCTTGCCTCGCAAATATCGTTTTCTACGAAAACGATTACGCTCGTTGCGGGAATGACGGAAGTGGGACGCGAAATAATAGAGGTGGTGTGCTTTACTTGTTATTCGTTCATAGGAATGACGGAGAGCGAACATTCGTTTGCTTTCATATAGTGTATTTCGCTTATTGTTTGGTTGCGGGAATGACGGAATGCGTGTCTTTTTATGCAAGTTAAAATGGTACGGCTTTTACATATACTAACAACCATAAAACATTATATGCAAGAATAAAAACTTCTTCCGTCATACCCGCGCAGGCGGGTATCCAAAAAGAAACCTATAAACAAACGAAAGTGTTCATGAAAGAGATTGACGTTTTGGAGTTTTTTTCTTTCATAATTTTATTTTTAAAGTAGTTTTGAATTTGGATTCCCGCCTGCGCGGGAATGACGGAAGTGGGACGTGAAATAACAGAGGTGGTGTGCTTTACTTGTTATTCGTTCATAGAAATGACAGAGAGCGTCTTTTTATACAAGTCAAAATGGTACGACTTTTACATATACTAACAACCATAAAAACATTACATACAAGAATAAAAACTTCTTCCGTCATACACGCTTCCCTTTTCCGTCATACCCGCGCAGGCGGGTATCCAAAAAAACCTGAAGTTGTTTTAAGGATTGCCATTGGGCTTAGCCGTAGAGACAAACTAACTTATATGTTAAACCTGAAGTAACCGACGACATAAATTCAGCTTTGCTTGTTTGCTTCGTAAAGCTAACTTAGACATTAAATCTAAAATGCATCACATCGCCGTTTTTAACGACATACTCATTGCCCTCAAGACGCATTTTCCCCGCTTCTTTCGCGCCGTTTTCGCCGTTATGCGCGATATAGTCGTCATAAGAGATAACTTCGGCTCTTATAAAGCCTTTTTCAAAGTCATTGTGTATGACAGAGGCGGCTTTTGGAGCTTTCCAGCCATTTTCTATAGTCCATGCTCTCACCTCTTTAACGCCTGCTGTAAAGTAACTAATAAGTCCCAATTTTTCAAACGAAAGCCGCACGATTTTATCAAGTCCGCTTTCGTTTACGCCAATTTCA